>CAMKSB010000052.1 GCA_946415335.1 uncultured Clostridia bacterium | reverse complement strand
GACAAGCCCTCGATGCTCTCGACATTCGGCTTGTCCATCTGACCGAGGAACATCCGCGCGTAGGACGACAGGCTCTCGACATAGCGGCGCTGACCCTCGGCGTAGATCGTATCAAACGCGAGGGAGCTTTTGCCGGAGCCGGAAAGTCCGGTGACAACCACCAACTGGTTGCGCGGAATTTCGACGTCGATATTTTTTAAGTTGTGTTCTTTTGCGCCTTTGACGATAATTTTTTTAAGTGACATAGATTTAGAGTGATAAGTGGTAAGTGATAAGTGGTAAGTGGTTAGTGGTTAGTAGTTAGTAGTTATTAGTTGGTTAGGGCGGTTTTCAGGATAAAGCGGATTCGAGTTTTTGACATGGTTAGTTCATTATTAACTGCACCGTAGGTGCAACTGACAACTAACAACTGACAACTAATAACTGACAACTATCCCATACAAGTTGTGGGAACAGGTGTTGGCTGTTCCCACTTCGGAATTATTCTTCTGTAGAATTATCTTCTTCGGGTACGATCGGCTCCTCCGGCTCTTCCTCCGGTTCTACATAGGTGCCGTTCATCACAGCTTCAAAGTCCTCGCTGCCCATCTTCTCATGCTTGATGAGGTAGGCGGCGATCTCATGCAGCTTGCCGATGTTCTCGCTGAGGACTCTCTCGGCTTCGGCGTAAGCGTCGTTGACGATGCTGAGCACCAGCTCGTCGATCTTGGCGGCGGTGGCTTCGGAATAATCCTGCGTGCGCGCCATGTCTCTGCCGAGGAACACGCTGCCGCTCTCGGAGCCGTAGTTCACGCAGCCGAGTTCGGTCGTCATGCCGTACTTGGTGACCATCGCTCTGGCGATCTTGGTCGCCTTCTCAATATCATTGGACGCGCCGGTGGAGATATCGTCGAGGATCAGCGCCTCGGCGACACGTCCGCCGAGTGAAACGACGATGTCCTCGATCATCTCTCTGCGAGAGTTATAGGACTTATCCTCCGTGGGCAGGGGCATGGTATAACCGCCAGCCATACCGCGCGGAATGATGGAGATCTCGTGGACGGGATCCTGCGTTTCCAGCTTGTCGAAGAGGATCGCGTGACCTGCCTCGTGATAGGCGGTCAGCTTCTTCTCTTTGTCGCTCATGACCTTGGTCTTTTTCTCCGCGCCGACGACGACCTTGATGGTCGCTTCCTCGATCTCCTTCATGGTGATCGCCTTCTTGTTGGCTCTCGCCGCCAGAAGGGCTGCTTCGTTGAGCAGGTTTTCAAGGTCTGCGCCGGTGAATCCGGCGGTCGTCTTGGCGATCGTGCGGAGCTTGACGTCGGGAGCCAGCGGCTTCTTGCGCGCGTGTACCTTGAGGATCGCTTCACGGCCGTTGACGTCGGGATAGCTGACGACGACCTGACGGTCGAATCTGCCGGGACGCAGCAGCGCCGGGTCGAGTACGTCGGGACGGTTGGTCGCGGCGATCAGGATAACGCCTTCGTTCACGCCGAAGCCGTCCATCTCGACCAGCAACTGGTTCAAGGTCTGCTCGCGCTCGTCGTTGCCGCCGCCGAGACCTGCACCGCGCTGTCTGCCGACAGCGTCGATCTCGTCGATAAAGATGATACAGGGAGCGTTCTTTTTCGCTTGATCAAAGAGGTCGCGCACTCTGGACGCGCCGACGCCGACGAACATCTCGACGAAATCGGAACCGGAGATCGAGAAGAACGGTACGCCGGCTTCGCCTGCGACGGCACGCGCCAGCAGCGTCTTACCGGTACCGGGAGGTCCGACGAGCAGTACGCCCTTGGGGATCCTCGCGCCGAGCTTATTGAACTTCTCGGGATTCTTGAGGAATTCGACGACCTCCGCCAATTCCTCCTTCTCCTCGTCAGCGCCTGCCACGTCGTCAAAGGTGGTCTTGCGCTTCTCGTCGTTGGTGTTCTTGATCTTCGCCTTGCCGAACGACATCTCCTTGCCGATGCCTCCGCCGCCCATGCGCTTCATCAGGAATATCCATGCGCCGATGAAAATCGCGACCATGAGGATCGTCGGGATCAGCTCGATCAGGAAGGAATTGTCGCTTGCGCGGACAAGGTTATAAGCGACCGGCTCAGACGGCGTTGCTTTTTCATTGATCTCATACAGGAACAGGTGGATATCCGCGAGCTGTCCCTTGACGACCGTCTTGGACTTTGCCGCGTTGTTGCCGTTGGAGACATTTCCCAGCAGGTTCAGCGACTGCGAAGGGCTGTCACCATCCTTCTTGGGATACGCCTTCTCACCCTCCTTCAGGGTGATCTCGATCGCGCCCGTGCCGTAGTTGATCACATAGCTGTCGACCTTGTCGTCCACAAAATACTGCACCAGTTCCGAAGTCTTGGGAGACTCCGTGCCGCGTGTGCTCAGAAACACCGCCGCTATGATGATCAGTATGATCGGGATCGCCAGATACAACAGCAGATTGCGTGCTCTCTTCTTATTATCCAAACTTTTCACTCTCCTTGCAGGGTACCCCTGCCGGTAATCCGGGAAGACAGCTTCATCTTCCGATGACCTTCTGTGCCCGCGCCCGGCTATTGAGGTAAACCTAACACTGCTATTTTACGGTACCCCTGCCGGTAATCCGGGAAGACAGCTTCATCAGCCGATGACCTTCTGTGCCAGCATCCGTCTATTGAGGTAAACCGAACATTTTATATCATGTAATGACTAACTTATTCGTAGACCGAACGCTTCAAAATGCCGATATACGGCAGGTTGCGGTAGCGCTCGGCGTAGTCGAGACCGTAGCCGACGATGAACTCGTCGGGGATCTCCGCGCCGCAATAATCAGGCGTCAGCGGCACCTTGCGGCGGCTGGGTTTGTCGCAGAGCGTACACACCCTGACGGAATTCGCGCCCTTTGTCATCAGGTAATTGATGACGAAATTGAGCGTGTTGCCGGAGTCGATGATGTCCTCAACGATTAGTATATCCTTCTTTTCGCAGGATAATGTGAGATCGCTGACGATTTTGACCTTGCCGGAACTTTCCGTTCCGCTGCCGTAGCTGGACGCGATCATGAAGTCGATCGAAAAATCGAGGTCGATCTGCTTCATCAGGTCAGCCATGAAAACCATGCTGCCTTTGAGCAGTCCTACCATGATAAATTCCTTGTCATTATAATCTTTTTCTATCTGTTTTGCAAGTGACTTCACAATATTTTCAAGTTTTTCCTGTGAAATCAGCACAGATTCGACGTCCTTGTGCAGCATTGTAACACCAGCTTATTGATTTATTGCGATTTCCAGATCGTATGTTGCCTTATATATTTCACCCTGCCCGGAATAGCCCAAGACCTCACACCACAGCACCACGCTGCCTTCGCACAGGCAGAGCACGCTGTCGCGCAGTCCGGACGGATAGCCGGCGTCCCGTAACGCCTTGCCGAACGGCTTGGTTATATTTCGTTTTGAGAAATAAAACGTATCGCCATCCTGCCGGGTTCGGAACAGCAGGGATTTATTTTCTTCTATAGAATTATATGCCGTTGCCGTGATACTTTTTTCTCGAAAAGAAAAATAGACATCACCGGTAAACGGAATGGATATCGGCTCTGTCGGCTGTATCGCGTAGAACTGCCCCTGACCGCTTGCAAAGGTGAGCGACTTGCTCAATTCGACAGCGCCGCCGTTGTGCAGAACAGACAGGAGCAGATCAAGCTGCTTCTGCTCCGGAGAGATATGATAATTCTCTAATAGAATTATCAAAGCGTTTTTCAGCACGGCGGTATCGGCTTGCAGCAGCGTGTTGATATCGTAACCGCAGGCGGTCTTTGTCTCGGAAAGCAGGCTTTTCGCCTGACGGTCGAGATAATCGGTCGCTTCGTATGCAGCTTCGGAAAACCGCGTAAAGGCTTCCTCCAACTGCGGATTCTGCTCGCGCAAGACCGGTATCACGTGACGACGGAGACGGTTGCGCGTGTAGTCGTCCGTGAGGTTGGTGCTGTCGGTCACGTAATCGAGGTGATGCTGTGCGCAGTAGGCTTCGATCTCGGCGCGCGTACAGGTGATCAGCGGTCGGATGATATTGCCGCGCTTTGCCGGGATCCCGGACATGCCGCGCAGCGAGCTGCCGCGCGTCAGGCGCATCAGTAGCGTCTCTGCGTTATCGCTTGCCGTGTGCGCTGTCGCGATCTTGGCGTTGTGCTCGTCGGCAAGGGCTTGCAGAAACGCATAGCGCTCTTCCCTGCCGCACAACTCTACGCTCTGGCGGCGTTCGGCGGCAAGCGCCGGGATATCGCGGTGAGCGGTGAATAATCGGATATTATAATTCTTACAGAGAATTTTACAAAATTTCTCGTCGCGGTCGGCTTCCTCGCCGCGGATACCGTGATGAAGATGCGCCGCGGTTATCGTCAGATGGTATAATTCTTTTATCGAAATTAGGAAGTGCAGCAACGCCACAGAATCCGCTCCGCCGGACAGTGCGACGATCACGCTGTCGCCGTCGCTGAGCAATCCGTGCCGCTGACAGGCGGCAAGCGCCTTATTCGTCATATTTTTTCTCCACGCCGGTGAAGCGCATGAACTCGCCCTGCCAGTGCAGCTTGACGGTGTTCGTCTCGCCGTGACGGTTCTTGGCGACAATGCACTCGCCGGAATTCATATCCGCCTGGGGAGCCGCGTCCTCGCCCTTGTCCTTATCGTAATAGCCCTCGCGGAACAGGAATAGGACGATATCGGCGTCCTGCTCGATCGAACCGGAGTCGCGCAGGTCGGAAAGCTGCGGACGGTGGTCGCCGGTGCGCTGCTCGGAGGCACGGGAGAGCTGGGAAAGCGTGATGATCGGCACGTTGAGTTCCTTCGCCATGATTTTAAGGTTTCTGGTGATGGCGGAGATCTCCTGCACGCGGTTGTCGATCCTTCTGCCGCTCGCCATGAGCTGGAGATAGTCGATCACGACCAGATCGATCTGCTTGAGACGGCGCAGACGCGCCTTCATCTCGGCGATCGTGATGGTCGAGGTATCGTCGAGGTAGAGATCGGAATTTTTGAGCACGTCGCTCGCCGGGATCAGCCGCTGCCATTCCTCGTCGGTGAGCATACCGGTGCGCAGCTTAGTGCCGCCGACCATGGCTTCGGACGAAAGGAGACGGCTGACAAGCTGCTCCTTTGACATTTCCAGCGAGAAAAACGCGACGGTCTTGCGCGATTTGCAGGCGACGTTTCGGGCGATATTGAGGGCGAAGCTCGTCTTGCCCATACCGGGACGCGCCGCGAGAATGATCAGATCGCTGCGGTTGAGTCCGGTGATCATGCGGTCGAGGTCGCCGATGCCGGTCGGAATGGCGCGCGTGTTGCTGTCCGCGTCACGGTTGAGGTCGTCGAGGCGGTCAAAGGTCTGCAAAATGACCGAATTGACGCGCTCCAGTCCGGCGGTCTCGCTCTCGTTGCGGATATCAAACAGCTTTTGCTCGGCGGCGTCCAGAATCACCGACGGACTGTCGGCATTTTCCATCGCCGCGTCGATCGTCTGCCGTGACGCCTGGATCACACTGCGCAGCTGGTATTTCTCCTGCACGATCCGCGCGTACTCCTTGGCGTTGCTGATGGACGGCACCGATTCGCCGAGGGTGACGATGTACTCCCTGCCGTTGAGTTCGCGGAATTCCGGCTCGCCGTTGAGACGGTCGATCAGGGTGATCGGGTCGATCGCCACGCCGAAGTTCATCATCACCTGCATTTCCTTGAAAATCAGCCGGTGGATCGGCTGAAAGAAGAAATCCGGGCTTTTGATGTAGTCGAGCACCTCGTCGAATACCGAGCTGTCGAGCAATATTGCGCCGAGTACCGCCTGTTCCGCCTGTGTGCTGCAGGGCAGCGCGGAATCGGGTGTATAATCAGCCAGCGCCATCTTACTGCTCCGTGACCTTGACGTCGATCATGGCGGAAATGCCGGTGTAGAGCTTGACTTCCGCCTTGTAGGTGCCGTATTCCTTGATATCGCGCTCCAAAACGACCTTGCGCTTGTCGACTTCGATACCGTACTGGCGCTTGATCTCCTCGGCGATCTGCTTTGCCGTGACGCTGCCGAAGAGCTTACCGTTATTGCCTCTGGCGGTCATGACGAAGGTCTTGCCCTCCAAGGTCTTTTTCTGCGCTTCCGCCTGCGCCTTGGCGGTGGCAATCTTGTATTGCTTGGAATCCTCGGCGTTGCGGTACTCGTTCATCGCCTGCGCGTTGGCTTCCTTGGCGAGCTTGCGCGGCATGAGGTAGTTTCTGCCGTAGCCGTCGGAGACTTCGACAAGTTCTCCGCGCTTGCCCAGAGATTTGACGTCCTGTAAGAGAATTACTTTCATGATATATCAGTCCTTTGTATAGTTAGTGGCTAGTGGTAAGTGGTCAGTGGTAAGTTGTCAGCTTGCGCCTTCCTCTTCTGCTTCGTCGAGAACGGCGTCGATCGCGGCTGTCAGCTTTTGACGGGCTTCTTCCAGGGTGGTGTCGTAGAGCTGCGTCGCCGCCATGGTCTGGTGACCGCCGCCGCCGATTTTTTCCATCATCAGCTGTACGTTCACCCTGCCGTAAGAACGGGCGGATATGTTGATTTTCTGCGGATCCTCAAAGATGACAAACGAAGCCGCCACGCCCTTGAGACTGAGCATTTCATCTGCCGCCTGTGCTGCCGCAAGGCGGATATCGCCCGCCTGTGAGACCGAGGTAGAGATCGCGCATCCGCGGTACATCTCGCTGCGAACAACGATGTCGACCTTCTCGCGGTAGGTGTCAATACTGCCGGAGAACAGCTCCTTGACTGTCAGGGTATTGGCTCCCTTGCGGCGCAGATACGCCGCCGCCTCAAAGGTGCGCACACCGGTTTTGATGACGAAATTCTTAGTGTCAAGCATGATGCCGGAGAGCATGGCGTCCGCCTGAATGTAGCCCAGCGGCTTATCGTCGAGATAGCTGATGATCTCGCTGCACATCTCGCAGGCTGAGGAAGCCGACGGCTCGTGACAAAATACCAGCGCGTTGTCGATATGATTGACCGCCTTGCGGTGATGGTCGATGACGACGACCTTCTTGCAGCGCTCATACAGTTCCCGGCTCTCCAGAGACGTGACGATGTGAGTATCCACGATGATCAGCATGGATTTGGCGGTCAGCGCATGGATCGCTTCACGCGGCGTAGTAAATATCTCTGTGTCGGAATTGGTCTGTACATAGTCGATCAGCTCGTGCGCCATGCTCGCTTCGGATTCGATGACGACGCGGCTGAACTTTTTGAAGGACTTTTCCATGATGCACTGCATACCGACCGCAGCGCCGATACAGTCGAGGTCGGAGAAGCGGTGTCCCATAATAAAGACCTTATCCGCGTCCGCGACCGCGCGGCTGATGGCGTTGGCGATCACACGCATGCGCACCTTGCTCACCTTTTCTGCAGCAGCAGCCGTGCCGCCGAAGAATTCGTAGGAGTTCTCACGAATGACGGCAACCTGGTCGCCGCCTCTGCCGAGCGCCATTTCCAGCGCCTTGCGCGCGTTGAGCTCGCTTTCGCGCACGCTCTTGCTGCCGCGGCACAAACCGACGGAGATGGTCGCTATCAGGCGCGCCGTGCCGATGGAACGGATATCCTTGAGCACAGGGAAACGCGCGGCGATCATCTTTTCGACGTCTGCGTCGCGGAAGATGATCATATAGCGGTTATTGCTGATTTTTTTGTACATCGCCGTGTAGTCGTTCGCCCAGCGCTGCAGGATCGCCTCGACCTGTATCGCGATGGTGGAATAGTATTCCTCGGAGCTCGCGACAAAGTCGTCGGCGTTGTCAAAGGTGATCAGCGCTACGCAGGGGATCGACGCGTGGTATTCGCGCACAGCGGATTTATAATAGGTGTTTTCGATAAAATGACAGATAAAGCTGTCGCCGGTGGACAGGCAATAGACGGTAAATTCCCTGCCGTCTACCGCGACGTCTACGCCGTCGCCGTCGGCGATATCGAAGACGTCGTAGCCGGACAGATAGGCGTTGATCTCGTCTCCCTCCGGACTTCTGCCGCCGATCGCCTTGCGGAAACGGGCGTTGCACCAGACGATATCGCCCTCGTCGCCGATCACCGCGACGGGGTATTTGTAGCGCTCCAGATACTCCTTGTCAATGCCGTTGATCCTGCCGGCGGTGCTTTTGACGATGCCGCGGATATAGGCGCTGAACTTTAGAGACAGCACGAAAACGACCGCCGATAACACCACGGTTATCGCCAGCTCGATATAGAATATCGTCATGCTGTACTGAGCAGATATCGTTGTCATGAGCAGCATCGCCGCGGCAAAAATGATGAACCACGGCGAAAGCATCCAATGTCGTTTTCTCATAGGTCAGTGGTTAGTGATAAGTGGTAAGTGGTTAGTGGTTAGTGAATTATACTTCCTGCAGGATCGGGAGGATCATGGGGGCTCGGCGTGTGCGCTGGGAGATCAGCTTGGAGATCTCGTCCTTGATGCGGTTCTTGATGATGCCCCATTCGTGGATATTCTTCTCGGCGCAGTCGTCGAGGATATGCAGCGCGAGAAGGCGCACCTCCTCCAGCAGACCTTCGCTCTCGCGGACGTAGACAAAGCCGCGCGAAACGATGTCGGGGCCGCTGATCACATGACCGTCGTAGACGTCAAGAGACGCGACGATGATGATCAAGCCGTCCTGTCCGAGATGCTTTCTGTCGCGCAGGACGATGCTGCCGACGTCGCCGACGCCGAGTCCGTCGACAAATACCTTGCCGGCAGGAACGGACGCGACTTCCTTCATATATGCCTCGTTGATCTCGACAGTGCTGCCGATATCGCCGATAAAGATATGCTTGCGGCTCATGCCGAGAAACTCCGCGAGCTCAGCGTGCTTGCGCAGGTGCTTCTGCTCACCGTGAACCGGGATGAAATACTTCGGACGGGTCAGGCGGTGCATGATCTTGAGTTCCTCCTGGCAGGCGTGACCGGAAACGTGTACGTCGTACATGCTCTCGTAGATCACCTTGCAGCCGCGCTTGAGCAGCTCGTCGACGACGTTGCCGACGGTCTTTTCATTGCCGGGGATCGGGTTGGCGGAGATGATGATGAAGTCGCCCTCGCCGACCATCACCTTGCGGTGATCGGAATACGCCATACGCGACAAAGCGCTCATCGGCTCGCCCTGGCTGCCGGTAGTGACAAGGACGATCTGCTCCGGCGGATACTTGCCCAGCATGTCGAGGTCGATCAGGATATTGTCAGGAACCTCGAGATAGCCGAGTTTCCTGGCGACGTCCATGTAGTTGACCATGCTTCTGCCGGAGAACGCGACCTTTCTGCCGTACTTATGGGCGCAGTTGATGATCTGCTGCACGCGGTTGACGTTGGAAGCGAAGGTCGCGATGATGATGCGGTACTTCTCCGCCTTGCTGAACAGGTGGTTCAGGCTGTCGGACACGGTCATCTCCGTCGGCGTATAGCCCGGGCGCTCGGCGTTCGTGCTCTCCGCGAGCAGCGCCAGCACGCCCTCGTCGCCTTCCTTTGCTAAACTCGAAAGGTCGATCGTGTCGCCGGAGATCGGCGTACAGTCGATTTTGAAGTCGCCGGTATGGATCAAAGTGCCTGCCGGCGTATGGATCGCGAACGCGACGGCGTCCGGGATCGAGTGGTTGACGTGAATGAATTTGACCGTCATGCAGCCGAGCGTGATCGTTTCGCCGGCGTTGACGACGTTGAGTTTTGCCTTGTTGAACAGGCTGTGCTCTCTGAGCTTGTTTTCAACCAGACCAAGTGTCAGCGGTGTGCCGAAAATGGGCAGGTTCACCCTGGAAAGCAGGAACGGCAAGCCGCCGATGTGATCCTCATGACCGTGCGTCAGGACGATACCCTTCACCCTGTCGGCGTTCTGCTCGATGTAGGAGAAGTCCGGAATGACCAGATCGACGCCGAGCATGTCTCCGTCGGGAAACGCCATGCCGCAGTCGACAAGGATCATGTCGCCTTCGCATTCTATCAGGGTGATATTCTTGCCGATCTCATTGAGTCCTCCCAAAAAGGAGACTCTGACCGAGGGTTTTTCGATCTTCTTGCCGGGCTTTTTCCCCGGTTTCGACTTCGGTCTGGATTTGGAATTGGCTTTGTAGCTGCTCTTGGAGTACGGTCTGTCATTAGACTTGAAAGATTGCTTTTTGCGGTTTGTACTCACTAAAAATACCTCCGTGTTTTCTTAAGATTTTTCCGTTCTTTATATACAAAATCGTTATTGCAGACGATTTCTAATATACATATACAGTGTATATTTTACCCCCAAATGGGAGGTTCTGTCAAGTCGTTGCGGGAATTATAAATATTTTTTTCAAATTTCTCCGAAAGACTTGCACTCGCGGCGCTTTTGTGCCAAAATAGAGACCGGAATAAACCCTATTTGTCAGGAGGATGGTTATGAAAACTGTCGATATTTTTACGGACGGCGCCTGCAGCGGCAATCCGGGACCAGGCGGCTGGGGGGCTGTGCTGCGCTATAACGGACACGAAAAGGAGCTCTCCGGCGGTGAAGCCGAAACGACCAACAACCGCATGGAGCTTTGCGCGGTGATTTTTGCGCTCGAGGCGCTCAGAGAACCCTGCGAGGTCAATTTGTACAGCGATTCGCAGTATGTCTGCAACGCGCTGACGCAGGGCTGGGCAAAAAAATGGCGCGCTAACGGCTGGATGCGCAATAAAAAGGAAAAGGCGCTCAATCCCGACCTGTGGGAACGGCTGCTTGACCTCTGCGAAAAGCATATCGTCCACGTCAACTGGGTGAAAGGTCACGCCGGTCATCCGGAAAACGAGCGCTGCGACCGTCTGGC
>CAMKSB010000051.1 GCA_946415335.1 uncultured Clostridia bacterium | reverse complement strand
CCGGAGCCGGTCTCAATTCTTTCAGTGATTATTCGTCGCCCATTTCAGCCTTTGCTTTTTCAATGACCTTCTGCGCGACATTGGCAGGACAATCCTCATAGCGGACAAAGGTGAACTCAAAGGAGCCTCTGCCCTGGGTGATCTGACGGATAAAGGTGGAGAAGTCCGCCATCTCCGCCATCGGAACCTCAGCCTCAACGACCTGCATACCCTTGCCGGCAGGGCTCATGCCCATGACTCTGCCGCGGCGCTTGTTGACTTCGCCCATGACGTCGCCCATGTTGCCGTCCGGAACGGTCGCCTTCAGGCTGCCGATGGGTTCCAGCAGGGTCGGCATCGCGTTGGGGATACCGTTCTTGTAAGCCAGGCTGGCGGCTGTCTTGAAGGACATTTCGGAGGAGTCAACGGGGTGATAGGAGCCGTCGTACAGGGTAGCCTTGATGCCCACGGTGGGATAACCGGCGAGAACGCCCTTCTTGATGGACTCGCGCAGACCTTTTTCAACTGCCGGGAAGAAGTTCTTCGGCACAGCGCCGCCGACAACTCTCTCGGCAAATTCCAGACTGTCGGTATCGAACGGCTCAAATTCGATCCATACGTCGCCGAACTGACCGTGACCGCCGGACTGCTTCTTATAGCGTCCCTGTGCGCTGACCTTCTTGCGGATGGTCTCGCGATAAGCGATACGCGGCTTCTGGAGGGTAGCTTCTACGTTATATTTGCTCTTGAGTCGGGAGATGACAACATCCAGATGCTGCTCGCCCAGACCGGAAACCAGCATTTCGTGGGTTTCGGTGTTGGACTCAAACTTGATGGTCGGATCTTCGTCGCTGAGTTTGCCGAGCGCCTGCGCGACCTTATCCTCGTCGCCCTTCTTGGCAGGATAGATCGCCATGGTGTAGCTGGAAACCGGATAGTCGATACCGTCGAGTACGACCTTTCTCAGCGGAGAGCAGAGGGTGTCGCCGGTCTTGGCAGTGGTGAGCTTCGGGATCGCGCCGATGTCGCCTGCGCTGATATAATCGGAATCGCTCTGCTTCTTGCCGGTCATGGTGAGCACCTTGGAGATCCTTTCGGGAGCGCCGGTGCGCATATTGATAACGGGAACATCCGGAGAGATCTTGCCGGAAACGACCTTGACATAGGACAGTCTGCCGATGAACGGGTCGGCAACGGTCTTGAATACGATCGCAGCCGCGGCGCCGTTTTCGTTGACGGCGATCTCAACAGGCTCGCCGTTGACGTCTACGCCGATCTCCTCGCCCTTGGCAGCGGCGGAAGGAGCCAGCCAGGTCAGGCTGTTGAGCAGCTGGTCGATGGCGAAGGTGTTATGTGCGTCGCCGCAGAATACAGGACAGATAGAGCCGTCCTTAACGCCCTGGCTGACGCCGAGGATGATCTCCTCAGGGGTGAATTCCTCGCCCATGAGGAACTTGTCGAGCAGCTCTTCGCTGGTCTCGGCGACCGCTTCCTTGATCGCTTCGCGCAGACCTTCCAGTCTGTCGCCCATATCGGGAAGCGCGGTCTGGGTGACGTTGCCCTTGCCGTCGTACTTGTAAGCCTTGTAATCAAAGAGATTGACGTAGGTGTTCGCCTGACCGTCTACGATATAGGGAACGACCACCGGGCACACAGAGGGGCCAAAGGTGGATTTCAGATTCTCGAATACGCGGTAGAAACGCGCGTCCTCGTCGCACAGACCGTTGACGAAGAATACCTTTGTCAGACCTGCCTTGGTAGCGGCTTCCACAGCCTTCTCGGTGCCGACGTTCACGCCGTCCTTACCGGAGACAACGATCATCGCGGTGTCCGCAGCGCGCATACCTTCGGCAACGCCGCCGGCGAAGTCAAAGAGACCGGGGGTGTCGATGAGGTTGATTTTGGTGTTTTTCCATTCTATAGGAGCAACGGCGGTCATAATGGATGCCTGGCGCTTGATCTCCTCAGCGTCGTAATCGAGCACGGTATTGCCGTCTGCGATCTTGCCCAGCCTGTCGCTGACCTTGGCAAGGTAGAGAATGGACTCTGCCACGGAGGTTTTACCGCAGCCGCTGTGACCTGCCAGCGCGATGTTCAGAATCTTTTTTGCGTCGTACTGTTTCAAAAGAAAAAACTCCCTTCGTTGATGTTTTTTGCAATTATAATTCTAATTTCGCAAATGTATAAAATTAACCTCAATTATTATATCATAATTGTACAGAATTAACAACCTAAATCAATAAAATTCACCCTTTGCCCAAAATGGACAAGGGTGAATTGTTGAATCTGCTTATTTTACGAAAAATCAGCGATACCATGCACAAAGTTTTTATTCACTTTTTGTGCATAATTATCGGGACCTTTAGTTCAGCACAGCACCCTGCGCGCCGGAGGTGACCAGCTTGGCGTAGCGTGCAAGGTAGCCGGTCGTGATTTTCGGCTCGCGCGGCTGCCATTCCGCCTTGCGCTTGGCGAGCTCTTCGTCGGAGACCTTGAGGGTGATCTTGCTGTTGGGGATGTCGATCTCAATCATATCGCCGTTCTTAACCAGCGCGATCGGACCGCCGACCGCCGCTTCGGGGGAGACGTGACCGATGGAAGCGCCGCGGGTAGCGCCGGAGAAACGTCCGTCGGTGATCAGCGCGACGGTGCTGCCCAGACCGCGTCCCATGATCGCGGAGGTCGGGTTGAGCATTTCTCTCATGCCGGGGCCGCCCTTGGGACCTTCGTAGCGGATGACCACGACGTCGCCTTCGACGATCTCGCCGCCGTTGATGGCAGCCATTGCGTCCTCCTCGCAGTCGTAAACCTTGGCGGGACCTTCATGCTTGAGCATTTCGGGAGCGACTGCCGAACGCTTGACGACGCATGCGTCGGGAGCCAGATTGCCGCGCAGTACGCCGATGCCGCCGGTGGTGCTGTAGGGATTCTCGACCGGACGGATCGTCTCCGGGTCGCGGTTGACAACGCCCTCGATGTTCTCGGCAATGGTCTTGCCGGTGCAGGTGATGATGTCGGTGGTGAGCAAGCCGAGCTTGTTGATCTCGTTCATGACCGCGTAAATGCCGCCTGCCTCGTTGAGATCCTCCATGTAGGTTCTGCCGGCAGGAGCGAGGTGGCAGAGGTTCGGGGTATGCGCGCTGATCTCGTTGGCGATATCGAGGTTCAGTTCGATGCCGCATTCATGCGCGATCGCCGGAAGGTGGAGCATGGAGTTGGTGCTGCAGCCGAGCGCCATGTCCATGGTCAGGGCGTTTCTGAACGCCGCCTCGGTCATGATGTCGCGCGGTTTGATGTCCTTTTCGAGCAGTTCCATGATTTTCATACCGGCGCGCTTCGCGAGCTGGATCCTCTCGGAATAGACCGCCGGAATGGTGCCGTTGCCGCGCAGACCCATACCCAGTACCTCAGTCAGGCAGTTCATGGAGTTCGCGGTGTACATGCCGGAGCAGGAGCCGCAGCTCGGGCAAGCCTTGTTTTCGTATTCCATCAGTTCATCATGCGTGATCTTGCCGGAATTGTAGGAGCCGACCGCCTCAAACATGGAGGACAGGCTGGTCTTGTGACCGCCGACGCGTCCGGCGAGCATGGGGCCGCCGCTGACGAAGATCGTCGGGATATTCAGACGGGCTGCCGCCATGAGCAGACCGGGAACGTTCTTGTCGCAGTTGGGAACCATCACGAGCGCGTCAAACGCGTGGGCGAGCGCCATACATTCGGTGGAATCCGCGATCAGATCACGGGTGACGAGGGAATACTTCATGCCCTGATGACCCATCGCGATACCGTCGCAGACGGCGATCGCCGGGAAAACGATCGGATTGCCGCCGGCAAGCGCCACGCCGGTCTTGACCGCGTTGACGATCTTGTCGATATTCATGTGACCGGGTACGATCTCGTTGTAGGAGCTGACGATACCGATCATCGGTTTTTTGATTTCTTCATCTGTCATGCCGAGCGCATGGAGCAGGGAACGCTGGGGAGCGCACTGAACGCCTTTTTTCATAGCGTCACTTTTCATGGGGATCATCCTTTCATTTATTTTTTCTTATTCTGGATAATAAAGTACACGATACCGGCAACCGCCGCGATACCGATCACGCCGGCGAAGATCCAGACCGTCATATTGCCTTCATTCGCGGTGATGGGAGCGGGATAGCCGAGAGCGCCTGCGCAGACAGTGCCGACAACGCCGGTCATCAGCGCGAACAGCGCGGCTAAGAGAACCTTGATCGCTTTCATAAAATCGCCTCCGATTCAAAATTTCAAAATCATTATAACACGCAGATTGGATAAATGCAATCCGTGGGCTTATTCCTCAAACAGCGGTGTGGAGAAATACCGTTCCGCGGTGTCCGGCAGGACGGTGACAACGGTTTTGCCCTTGCCGAGCTTTTTGGCGAGCTTGAGCGCCGCCGCTACGTTGGTGCCGCTGGAAATACCGCACATCAGACCTTCCTCACGCGCCAGCCGCTTGGCGGTGCTGAGCGCTTCCTCGTCGGTGACGACGTAGATCTCGTCGTAGATTTGGCGGTTGAGGATGTCGGGGATGATGCCGTCGCCGATGCCCATCTGCAAGTGGGTTCCGATGGTGCCGCCGGCGAGGATCGCGGCGTTTTCCGGCTCGACAGCCCAGATCTCAATGTCGGGATACTGCGCCTTGAGCACCTCGCCGATGCCGGTGATGGTGCCGCCGGTGCCGATACCGGAGCAGAAGCCGTCGATCGTGTCGCCGCATTGCTGCATGATCTCCAGCGCGGTATAGCGCTTGTGCGCCTTGACATTGTTGATGTTGGCGAACTGCTGCGGCACAAAGACCTTCGGGTTCTTTTCCTTCATTTTCAAAGCGGTCTGTAAGCATTCGTCGATGCACGCGCCGATGTCGCCGGCGTCGTGGATCAGCTTGACCTCCGCGCCGTAGTGACGGATCAGCTTGCGGCGTTCCTCGCTGACGGAGTCGGGCATGATGATGATCGTCCGGTAGCCCTTGACCGCGCCGACAAGCGCCAGACCGATGCCTTGGTTACCGCTGGTAGGCTCGACAATGATGCTGTCCTTGTTGATCAGCCCTTCGCGCTCCGCCTGGTTGATCATGTTCAGCGCGGTTCGCGTCTTGATAGAGCCGCCGACGTTGAGCGCCTCAAATTTTACCAAAATTTCCGCGCTGTCCTCGTCGGGCATACGGTTCAGCCTAATCAGCGGCGTCTGTCCGACCGCTTCCAATACATTGTTATAAATCATAAATGGGTGTCCTCTCTGCTTGAAATACCTTTCTATTATATCACAACGGTTTTTTGATTGCAATATGCCGTCATAAAAAGCGCCGGATAACCTCGCGTTATCCGGCGCTGACCTGTTTCGTTTTGAATTATTTGGCGCTCTCCTTTTGGATCACGCGGCTCAGCAGTCCAAAGCACACCTCGTTGAGGTCGCCTTCCAGGTTGGCGCTGTCGTTGGTGATGCCAAAGAGGTCGATGCCGAGCTTCGGATAGGAATAGGCGAGCGCGTGATAGGTGGTAAAGCTGCCGGTGTGGCAGAAGCTGCCGTCCTTGTCCGGCATCAGACCGTAGCCGTATTCCATCTCGTCCTCGGGCGAGTAGTTGGTCGTCATCTCCTTGACGCTTGCTTCGGTGAGGATATCATAAGTTCTCAGGGATCTCATCCAGCGCTCCATATCCTTTGCGTCGGAGATCATATCGCCCAGACCTCTGGTCACGCCGACATAGACGGTCTGCGTGTCCACGCTGGGCTTTGCCAGATTCGGCATATGCTGCCAGTCCTCGTCGTCGACAAAACCGGAATGCGTCATCTGCAGCGGCTTGAATATCCTCTCGCGGACGAAGTCGTTGTATTTCATGCCCGAGACCAGCTCGACCACGCGCGAGAGCAGGAAATAGTTGGAGTTGCTGTAATAGCTCACCGTGTCGGGAGGAGTGTCGAGCGGCTGTTTGAGCAGCCATTCCTCCAGGAGTTTTTGGTTCTGTTCGGGCGTGCCGTCGTTGGTGATCGTCTTGTCAAGTCCTGCGACCGGCACTTCGGTAAAGGCGTCGTCGATGAAGATCACGTCATAAAATTCCGGAATACCGGAGCGCATGGTCAGCAGGTGTTTGAGCGTAAGCTGCTTGCCGTAGCGGTAATCGGGGAAATACTTGTCCATCGTGTCCTCGACGTTCAGCTTGCCGTCCTGTTTGAGCAGCATGATCGAGGCAGCGGCAAATTGCTTGGAGACCGAGCCGACGCAAAACTTGGTGTCGCGCGTGATCTTTCTTTTGGAATCCGGCTGTTCGGTTCCGGCAACATACTCGCAGAGCACCCTGCCGTTTTTTGTCAGGCGCACCACGCCGCTGAAATTCATCGAGCTGAGTTCTTTTTCAAGGAAAGCCTGTTCGTCCTGAAGCATGCCGCAGGAGGTAAGAGAAAAGCAAAACATCATCGTCAGTACCAGCGCCAATATGCGTTTCATATCGTCGCCCCCTTTTTCAAAAATTATTCCAATCATACACCAAACGGCGCGGAAAGTCAAGAAAAACGTCCCCTTTGTCAGCTTTTTGTGTATAAAGTCAAAAATCGTTTGAATTGTTGTAAATCGCGCGAAATTGTGCTATACTTCTTCATTAGAAATGAATGGAAAGAAGGTTCCCGGATGAGACGGCTGACGCAGCGTACCGAGGCGGTAGTAAACCTGCGTGCTTTGGAGCATAATATCAATAATATCCGTTCACGGCTGGGCAGCGGCGTAGAGATCATGGCGGTGCTCAAGGGCGACGGCTACGGTCACGGCGAAAAGGGCATTTATCCCACGCTCAAAAGCTGCGGCATCGAGCGCTATGCCGTCGCGGTCTGGGAGGAAGGCGCGTCCCTGCGCAATGCCGGCTGTACCGAGCCGATCCTGCTGCTGGGCGACACCTGCGACGGACAGCTCGAGAACCTGATCAAATACAACCTCACCCCGGCGATCTTCTCGCCGGACACCGCCGAAAAGCTCAACCTGCTCGCCAAATGGGGCGGCGTGACGCAGCCGGTACACATCAAGATCGACACCGGCATGAGCCGCATCGGTTTTGCGGACGACGAAGCCTCGGTCGAGACGATCAAGAAGATCAGCGAGCTTTCCAATATCGAGATCACCGGTGCGTTTACGCATTTTTCACGCGCGGACGAGCCGGACGGCGAGAGCGCCAAGGCGCAGTTTGAGCGCTATATCCGCATGATCGAGCGGCTGGAGGACGCGGGCGTGCATATCCCGATGAAGCATGTGGCAAACAGCCCGGCGATCCTGCTCCGTCCGGAGACGCAGCTCGACGCGGTGCGTTCCGGCGATATCCTCTTCGGACTCTGCCCGATCGACGAGGAGCAGTGGGAGAGAGAGGACTTCCGCCAGGTGATGAGCTGGTACACCTATGTCGTCATGGTCAAGGAGGTACCTGCCGGCACCGAGGTCGGCTACGGCGGCACCTTTGTCTGTGACAGACCGACAAAGATCGCCACGATCCCGGTCGGCTTTGCGGACGGCTACAGCCGCAAGCTCTCCAACCGCGGCATGGTGAAGATCAACGGCAAGACCGCGCCGATCATCGGCAGGGTGTGTATGGATCAGTTCATGGTGGACGTCACGGATATCGGCGAAGTCCGCCGGGGCGATACCGTCAGCCTGCTCGACGACGACCTGAGCGTCCTGTGGATGGCGGATCTGCTCGACTGCAATGTAGATGAGATCGTCTGCGGCATTTCCAAGCGTGTGCCCAGAATTTATGAGTATTGAGAGGGAGAACAGCATGGCTAATTATGTATTCAGAATCATCAAAAACGCGAGCTTCGGCAAAATGCGCGAGGCGGTCAAGACCTGCCACGAGCGTTCCGGCAAGAGCAGCGTCAAGATCTATCAGGACATGATACACTGTGCGCGCAAATTCGGCGCCGGCTACTATGACTACCAGATCTTCGCCTTCTACAATCTGACCGAGGAACAGCGCGCGACCTACATGACGCGTCTCATCAGCAAGAAGTTCAACACCTTCATGAACGACTACACCTACGACCACTTCCTCGAGAACAAGGACGAGTTCAACAAGCTCTACAAGGACTATATCGGCAGAGAGTTCGTCCAGCTGCAGGAGGCGAGCAAGGAAGAGGTCATGCAGTTCTGCGCGAACCGCGAGTATATCTTCTGCAAAATGCAGGATCTGGAATGCGGCCACGGATGCGAGAGGATCAAGACCTCCGACTACAAGAGCATGGAGGAGCTGTACGACTATCTGACCTCCAAGGGCTTCTGCACGATCGAGGACAACATCGAGCAGCACCCGGCGCTGAGTAAGCTCTATCCCAACGCGGTCAACTCCATGCGCATCATCACCGTGCTCGACAGCAAGGGCGTGCCGCATGTGCTCTATATCGTCCAGAAGATGGGCATCGGCGGCTCCATCATCGACAACAACTGCCTCTTTACGCCGGTCGATCCCGAGACGGGCGAGATCATGTATCCGGCGCATTCGGGCGACACCCTCAAGGGCATCATCTATACCGAGCACCCCGATACCCACGTCAAGCTGCAGGGCTATGTGATCCCCTATGTCAAGGAAGCGGTGCAGATGTGCCTGAAAGCCGCGACGATCGTTCCCCAGATCCGCTACGTCGGCTGGGACGTTGCCACCACACCCAACGGTCCCGCCATCATCGAGGGCAACACCTACTGCGCGCATGACTTTTGGCAGCTGCCGCCCCATACCCCGGACGGCATCGGCATCCTTCCGAAAATCAAGGAGTACATCCCCGAATTTTTCGAAGGCAAGATCAAATAAAAAACAACACGGCTCCCCAAAATCGGGGAGCCGTTTTTACGTCCGTAATATATCAGTTGCAGCCGCAGCCACAGCCGTCGTTACCGCAGCCGCAGCCGTTATTGCCGCAGCCGTTGTTACCGCAGCAGCACATCAGCACGAGAATGAGAATGATGATACCGCAGCAGCTGTTGTTACCGAAGAAATTCATGACCTGACCTCCTTTCGCTTACATTACATACTATTGCAAGCGAAAGGATTGGTGAATAAATTATACGTTGAAGCGGAACAGCACCACGTCGCCGTCTTTCATGACGTATTCCTTGCCCTCGCTGCGGACAAGACCTTTTTCCTTGGCGGCGGTCATGCTGCCGCAGGCGACCAGATCGTCAAACGCGATGACCTCGGCGCGGATAAAGCCGCGTTCAAAGTCGGAGTGGATCTTGCCGGCAGCCTGGGGAGCCTTGGTGCCGTTTTTGATCGTCCACGCCCTGACCTCCTGCTTGCCTGCCGTGAGGTAGCTGATCAATCCGAGCAGCGCGTAGCATTCCTTGATCAGTCTGTCCAGACCGCTTTCCTCCAAGCCCATATCGGCGAGGAACATCGCCTTTTCTTCGGCGTCCATCTCGACGATCTCTTCCTCGATCTGCGCGCAGATCGGCAGTACGCCGGCATGTTCCTCGGCGGCGATCGCCTGAACCTCGCGGAAGCCTTCGTTTTTCTCAATGCCGCCGGAGAAATCCTCGTCGCTCATGTTGGCGGCGTAGATCACGGGCTTGCTTGTCAGCAGCGCCACCTCGCTGAGCAGCGCCTTTTCTTCATCATCGCACTCTACGCTTCTGGCGGGCTTGCCCTGTTCGAGCGCGTCGAGCACGCGCTGATAAAAGTCGATATCTCTCTGGTACTTCTTGTCGCCCTTGAGCATCTTTTTGGTTTTGTCGATGCGTCTCTCCATCATCTCCACGTCGGAGAGGATCAGTTCCAGATTGATCGTCTCGATATCGCGCTTCGGGTCGATGCTGCCCTCGACGTGGATGATATCGTCGTTTTCAAAGCAGCGAACCACATGCACGATCGCGTCGCATTCGCGGATGTTGGAAAGGAATTTGTTTCCCAGACCCTCACCCTTGGAAGCGCCCTTCACCAGACCGGCGATATCGACGAATTCAATGGAAGCCGGGGTATACTTATCCGGGTCATACATCTCCGCGAGCACGTCCAGGCGCTTATCCGGCACGGCGACCACGCCGATATTCGGCTCAATGGTGCAGAAGGGATAGTTGGCGCTCTGAGCGCCGGCGTTGGTGATCGCGTTAAACAGGGTACTCTTACCGACATTCGGGAGTCCCACAATTCCGAGTTTCATGAAAAAATCTCCTTTTTGTTACTTGCTAAATTATCTTATATATAGTATCATAGTTATGAGTAAAAAACAAGTCAAAAGGTGATTTTATGTCAAATACGCTATCAAAAAGCCTGCTTATCGGGGAAGAAAACCTCGCCTGTTCCATGGGCAGCGGCAGTCTGAGGGTGTTGGCGACCCCGGCGGTCGTCGCATTGATGGAGAACGCGGCGGCTTCTCTGGCACAGGAGGTGCTCGGCGACGACGCGCTGACCACCGTCGGTACGATGATTTCGATCGAGCACACCAGCCCGACGCCGTTGGGAGCGGAAGTCACCGCCACCGCGACGCTCTTGGAGCAGGACGGCAGAATCTTCCGCTTTGAGGTGACAGCCTGTGACAAGAAGGGCGAGATCGCGCGCGGAACCCATACGCGCGTCAGTGTGAAGGCGGAAAAGTTTCAGCAGAAAGCGGACGGAAAATTTGATGAAGTATAAATATATTCTTTTTGACCTCGACGGCACGGTAAGCGAAAGCGCGCAGGGGATCCGCAAATCCCTGGAGTACGCGATCAAAAAGCTGGACTGTCACATGCCGAACCTTGACGACTATACATTATATATAGGACCGCCGCTGATCGATACCTTTCGGAATCTCTGCGGTTTGTCGCCGAAGGAAGCGGAGTACGGCGCGTCGCTTTACCGTTCCTATTATAATGAAAAGGGAAAATTCCTCAACCGCGCCTATCCCGGCGTCCGCGAGGCGGCGGAGGCTTTGCAAAAACATGATCTGCTTCTTGC
>CAMKSB010000050.1 GCA_946415335.1 uncultured Clostridia bacterium | reverse complement strand
CGCGAAACCGGTCACAATCCTGCCGACGGCCATTCCGAAGGCGGCTTGGACATCAACCGCGAGGCTTACAACCAATTCAGAAGAAACGATTCCCAGCTTCCGAACAACTACTACACGGTTGAGATCACTGCCGACGAGTTTGCAAGGATGGAGCAGTTTATTGCCAATCCCGACAATAACTACTACTCACTGATGGTGAAGAACTGCGCTACCGGTTCGGTCGATATCTGGAACGCAACGCTGTTCGACAAGCCTGAGCTGCATCTCAGCGCTAACCTCACCGGCATCGCGATCGATCCTGAATCCCTGAATCTCCAGCTCGGTGCTATGGCGTATAAGACAGGCCTCGACGGCGAGAGCGGAAAGGATTTCTATCCCAGAATCATCGCGCCCTACACAGGCACCCCCGACGTGCTCGGAGACGCTGACGGCGACGGTTCCGTAACGATCGCGGACGTCACCGCGATCCAGCTCCAGATCGCCGAAATGGAGCCGGAGTCCTTCAACAGCAAGGCGGCAGACGTGAACGGCGACGGTAAGGTCGACGTCACCGACGCGACGCTGATCCAGTACTATGTCGCTGAAATGGACGTAGAATATCCCATCGGTCAAACGATCATTTGATTAATAACTAACAAGCAAAAGGGCTGTTGCGCGTGCAATAGCCCTTTTTCGAACACAAAAGCAGTCTTGCATATCCCGGACATTTCCTGTATAATATAAGCAACAAAGAAAAAGGAGATATTCGCATGTCTGTCAAAACAAAAGCGGTGATCTCGATCGTCCTCAACACGCTGATGACGCTCATTACCATCGGGATCGTCATTTCTTATTTTTTCACGAAAAACTTTCTGATCAAAACCAACCAGGATATTTTTACCTACTTCACGACCGACTCCAATCTTCTGGCGTGCATTGCCGCCATTGTGATGGTCGTCTTTGATATCCAGATCCTGCGCGGCAAGCGCACGATCATCCCGAAGCCCGCCATCATTTTTAAGTTTGTCAGCGTGGTCGCTGTCATGGTGGTGCTGGTGACCTGCCTGGTCTACCTTGCGCCAAGGTACGGTTTTGATTTTATTTTCGGCAAAACCTTTTTCCACATGCACATGGGAGCCCCTGTCATGGCGTTTGTCTCCTTCTGCTTTTTTGAAAAAGGCGAAAGGCTCGGCTTCGGCGAAGCGCAGTTGGCGCATGTTCCCGGCCTGCTCTACGCGGCAGTTTACTTCATCATGGTAAATGTCATCGGAGAAGCAAACGGCGGTTGGCGCGACTTGTATCATTTCAATGATAACGGTCCGTGGTATTTCGCCTTGATCCTGCTGGTCGTACAGGAGATCGTGCTGGTGATCGTGACGTGGCTGGTGTACAATATCGGCAAGCCAAAGACATTGAAAAAATAACGAAAAGCCGGGCGCAGGTGTGTGCAAACACCTGCGCCTGTTGTCTTTTTGTGAATGGATATAGACAATCTCTTTTCTTTTTGATATGATAGTATCAAGAAAACGCCGATGAGGTGAATAGCATGAAAAAGATCTTGTTCATCCCGATCATCGCCATTCTGTGCTGGCTGTTTTGTTCCTGCCAGCCGGAGCAAGGAGAAACCGATATGAAGCCGAAAAATCAAACCATATCCGTCACGCTGCGCAATGACGCGGAGGAAGCCGATATATGGATTTTGCCGCAGACTGCCCAAAATCTGAAAACGACCGTCTGGGGAACGCCGACCTTTTCCAAGGTGAAAGCCGGTGAACAGCAGACCGGAGACATTCAGGCAGGAGAAACCTACATTATTAGGATCATCGACGTCAATCACGCGTATTATGCGGCAAACGATATTGTCCTGTCGAACAACGATACGGTTCATTTCCGGGCGGACGCGTCGAAAAATGACGTGGTGATTGATATTCTGGATGAAAAAGGAACCGTCAAATCAACTGCCGAACACATTTTTCAAGGCGCTTTAGGCGCGCGGTAAGGAGGGAGAAACATGAGCGAAAAAACAAAGAGATACCCTTGGAACAAAGGGAAGGATGATGATGACGGCGGCATGACCGAGGTCTACGCGGGACCGCCGTTTGAGCCCGATCAAATGGAGGGCGTTTACGCCGGTCCGCCGATTCAGGAGCCGATGATGTGCGTTTATGCCGGTCCTGAGTTTTTTAACGGCGGCGCCGTTCGTCCAGCCGGAGCATGGGTCAAGTATTGCGCTGCCTGCGGAGGCGTTATCAGAGATGAATACAAATTCTGTCCTTCCTGCGGCGCCCCCATTCCGCAAGAGGAAAAATGAGATGGCTTATCGGGATTTTCCGTTTCAACTGAAAAGCTGCGTCTGGGAGATAACGCTCGCCTGCTGCTTCCGGTGCGCCTATTGCGGTTCGCGCGGCGGCAAGGCGCGCGAAAATGAGCTGACAACCGCCGAGTGTCTCGACGTGGCGCGTCAGCTTGCCGAAATGGGCTGCCGGAGGGCGTCCGTCATCGGCGGCGAGGTGTTCATGCGCCCTGACTGGACGGAGATCGTCGGCGCGCTGACTTCGCGCGGTGTGAAGGTCTGCATCATTACCAACGGCTTCCGGATGACGCCGTCCATAATCAGCGAACTGAAACGTCTGAACGTGGAATCCGTGGCGGTTTCCATTGACGGCGTGCGTGAGATCCACGACGCTTACCGGCAAAAGGGAAGCTATGACCGCGCGATAGAAACCCTGAGGGTTTTGGCGGCTGCTCAGCTTCCGGTATCGGTCATCACCTCGCTGAGAGCCGACAACGCGCCGCTGTTACCGTCGCTGTATCAGGAACTGCGGACATTACCGCTGTTCGCGTGGCAGATTCAGGCGTGTTCGCCGATGGGCAATGCGGGCGATAACGGCTTATCCGTGGCGTTCAACGCACAGAAGGTCATCCGTTTTGTCGCCGAAACGGCGCCGTCTGCGCCGTTCGCGGTGGGCGTTGCCGATAATATCGGCTACTATACGCCCGAGGAAGGCGCTATCCGCGGCGTGCCCGTCGCCTATTTTGAGGGCTGTTCCGCCGGGCTGACAACGATCGGCATCGACAGCGTCGGCAATGTGCGCGGCTGCGAGTCCATGTATGAAGCGCGGTTTATCGAGGGCAACCTGCGCGAACGCTCTCTTGCCGATATCTGGACAGACCCGGAGGCGTTCGCCTATAACCGCCGGTTTACCCCGGAAATGCTGACAGGCGCTTGCAGGCAATGTCCGCAGGGCGAGATCTGCGCCGGCGGCTGTCGTTCCTACAATTATTTCACCACCGGCAAGCTCTATGAGAATTGCCTGTGCGCACGAATCAATAAATAATACAACAAAGCGCTCCCGGATTGGGAGCGCTTTTATGTCAAGTCGATTATGTTTTCCTCAAAGGTCTATTCCGGTTCATATACCATGGAGTTCTTCGAACGGCATTCGAGCTTCACATCATGCTCCGGCATGATGAACCTGTGAATCCAAACATTAAAAACTTTTAATATCCCCAACGGTCAAAGAAGCGCACGCCCTGATAGCTGAGAATGAAATTCTGGCTCTCGTGGAAGGCGCTCTTCACCATGTAGGGGTTGTACATATACATAATGCGGTGCTGTACAGCGTCGCAGTTGTCATCGAACACATAGCGAACCGCCTGTCGGCAGGCGTCGTTAGTACCGATATCGGTGCTGCCGTCGTAACGGCAATACTGGATAACGTCAGCGACGGTCGCGTAGCCGTCGAAGCACATCGCGTCCTTGACGCACTGCGCGATCAGCGCGGCACCGATAAAGCCGCCGGAGCCAAACTCGCCCATACAGAGGCGTTCGAGCAGATCGCGGTCGTCGTCGGTCAGGGAAATATGCGGACAGCTATAGCTGGGGTCGGGATTGTCGATCGCGACCAGGAAGCCCTGATCCCACTGCGATTGATAATCCGCCGGAGAAGCTGCCGGAACTGCCGTTGCGAAAGGAACGTTCTCGTCGGTGTAGGAAGACGGCGGCTGTGTGGTTGCCGGAGCCGTAGTTGACGACGTCGCGGCGGAGGTAGCTTTCTTTTCTTCCTTCTTTTCGGCAGTGCTCGCGATGGTGTTGGAAGTGCTGCTGCCGTCCGAAAGCGCGATGGCGCCCTTTTTCATCAGCTCATTGTATTTGGGATTGATATTCGAGACGGACACTGCCTCGGCGTCCTGTTCGCCGGCGTTGAGCACGCTGTTGGTAACAACGAGATTGATCACCAGCACTACCACCAGCACAAGGGTGGAAATCAGGAGCACAGAGCGCTTGTGACGCGACAGGAATTGGTTGAGTTCTTTCATTATAATCATGAGGTCACCTTTATGTTACACATATATTATTATTCTAACACAAATGTAACCAAAATACAAGTGTGAATAACTACCGAATCGTTAAAAATAGAGAGAAAAAATTTGTTCAGCACATAGAAAAGGCTCCGCTCAGAGAGCGAAGCCTGCGGGATTATGCTTTGCGATAGGCGGATGGCGTCTTGTTGAAATGCAGCTTGAACGCGCGGTTGAAGTTGGAGAGATTATTGAAGCCGGACATAGCGGCGATCTCAATAATCGGGCTGTCGGTCGTGACCAGCAGCATCGCGGCGCGATTGAGTCGCAGTTCGTTGACGTAGCCTACGAAAGTGGTGTTCATCAGTTCCTTGAACAGATGAGAAACGTAGTAGCGGCTGATGCCGGTAGAAGCGGCAACCTCGTCCAGTGAGAGCCCGTCGATATAGTGCTCGTCAATGTAGTTGGTAACACGCATCAACGCGCGGTACTTCTTGCTCTTGCTCTCAACGTCGACGATCCTCACGTAATTGTTGGAAAACAGCTCGTAGAAAGCCTCGTACATCTTTCCGTAAACCAACAACTGGAAGAAATCAGACTTATCTTTTTCAGCACGCGTTGCGGTGTTGATGCAGTCCAGAAGAACCGGATGAGCGGAATCGCGTGCGGAGATGTGGGCAAAGCTGGTGCAGTTGCCGTTGATCAGCGCACGGATAATAGACTGCGGAAGATAGTCCTGCGTGACAGCGGCGGGATTAGAGAAATTGATGGTGACAACATCAATTTTCGCGTTATCCGAGCCGGTCAGCCGATACTTGGTGTTGGGCGATACGAAGTAAATATCACCCGATTGCAGATGGTGTCCGCCGTCGCCATTCTCAAAGGTGGCGTTGCCGGAACGGACGTGTCCAAACAGAGCTTCTGTATGCGAAATGCTTTTGTCATTCCAAGTCATTTCGCCGCAGACCACCCTGAATGCGGAATTGGACGCAGAAGTAGCGTTCAAAAGCTCGATACTCATAAGAATCCCCCAAAATTTTTACTCAGAGTACTTGCTGAATAGACTAACCCTATTCTATAATAATTCTATCAAAATTGTCGATATTTGTCAATGATTTATTGCTAAAAAGGGTAAATTGACACAAAAAACAAAAATGCGCCTTAATTATTGCTCTCAAACATGCGAATCTTGTTCGTAAAACCAAGAACCGCCAATTCCGGCGCAAGAATTTTGATTTTTCCGTCCATTCCGAACACCCATGCATAGAACTGAGGGCTCAGAACGACCGAAACGTTTATGGTAAAATCTTGTGCTGAGTGCCGGGAAATATGAACATTTCCCCCAAATCTGTCCATAATAATGCCCACTGCTTCGTTTTTGACCAGCAACCGCACGGTCGTTTCTTCGCCGCCGAACATAGAAAAGACAGATTTTGCATAGTGCGCTAAGTTAAAACGCTCAAAAGTATCACTTCCGTCGCGTTCCGCTTCCGTCTGGATGATGTTTTCCATCTTGTCGACGCGGTAGTGCTTGACGATACCTGCCTCGCTGTCATAGGCGATCAGGTAGTAGTTTTCATCCTCCCAACAGAGCGCCCACGGCGAAACGATGTAGGGAACGCCGTTTTTCCGGGCGACCTTGCGGAAGCGCTGCGGACTGTCAAAGTCGACCTCCCAGCGAAAGTAGGTGAAGGAGATTTGCCGGTTGGCGGAAATGGCGTTGTGCAGTTGGTCGACATTATAATAGATACGCTCGTTGACGGTCTTGACGCGGTTGGTGATCGTGACCTGCCGCTGCAGCTGCTTGCCTTCGTGCTCGCTGACAAGGTGTTCGAGCTTGGCGATCAGCTCCAAGCTCTTTTTCTGCGTGATGAATTTGGAGCTCTGGATCGCGTCCACCAGCAGCTTCAACTCCGCAATCTGAAAGTCGCGGTTGCCGATATAGTACCGCGTCGTATGGCTGCGGATCCGGCAGATATCCAACCCGAAGTTCTGCAAAATCTCCATGTCGTCATAGATGCTTTTGCGGCTCGCCTGAATATCGTAGCTTTTCAGTTCGTCGATCAACTCGGTCATGGTCAGCGCATGTTCCTCGTCGGTTTTCTCCAGCAGGATTTTCTGCAGATAAAGCAGCTTCTGCTTCTGGTTGGAACTCTTAGGCATAGCGGACTCCTTTACGCGATACTCCATATAATAGAAACGATCAGCGGCATGGTAACGAGTGAAAGCACCGTGGTCAGCGTTACGACGCTGACGGATAGTTCCACGTCGCGGTTGAACTTAGCGGCAAACATGGTGGTGGTCGCCGCGGTCGGCGCAGCGCTGGCGATCGTAAAGGCGATGACCATCGTCTTGTCCAAATGCAGCGCCAGCATCGCAAAGGCAGCCGCAAACGGAATGATGATCAGGCGGAACAGGCTTGCCAGATATGCGCCGCCGTCGGTAAACGCCTTGCGAAAATTCGCCTTTGAGAGATAATAGCCGATGATCAGCATGGGAACCGGTGTGTTGAGGGCGGATAGATGGGTGATCGGCTGCGCGATGATCGGCGGCAGCTGAAACGGCAGGACAAAGAGGATGATCGCGGCGACAGCGCCGATGATGCCCGGATTGAGGGCGATCTTCTTGATGGAGAGCTGCTTTTTATCGCCGCTCATATCGACCAGACCGTAAGTCCATACGATGATATTGAACATCGCGACAAAGATGGAGCCGAAAAACCAGCCGTCGTCACCAAGCAGCTGCTTCTGCAGCGGCAGCGACATAAAGCCGCAGTTGGAGAAGATCACCGCAAACTGCAAAACCTTTTTACGGCTGACGTCCTTGCTGCGGAACACCAGCCGGCACAGTATGATCGAAGCGCCGATGATGGCGCCGGCGGTGAGTGCCGCAATGCCGATCTTACCGAGTATCTCCATAGAAAAATCGCGCTGAAACGCGGAGACCATGACGCATGGGGTGACGACATACAAAACGATATCCGTCATCACCTTGGAGGCGTGCTCCGTGATCACGCCCTTTTTGCCGCAGACAAAGCCGACGGCGATTAAGATAAACAGGACAAGCACCTGCTGACCGATCGTAAAAAAATTGTCCAGAAACAAGGGAAACCCTCCATTGTTAAATCTATAACGATTCTATCACAAGCGCAGAGTTTGTGCAATACGCAGTACGCATTTTTTCAGAAAATATCGGGGAAAGCACTGTCAAGACGCTATTATCGACAAAATATCCGAATCAACCTTGTTAAAATTGCCTATCAGTAAAACTTAATTTCTCGAAATATGTACTAACCGCCAAAAGTAATTTGTATTTATTGACAAAATATTTTTTGGTTGTATAATAGTATCAATGATAAAAATGTTTACAATGATTATCAGAATACAAATTCAACTGAAAGAAGGAGATTTTGATGGCTACCACAAAGAAGGCTGCTAAGGCAGCAGAGAAAGAAACCACCAAGGCAGTAAAGGCTGCTGAGAAAGTAAAGGCTGCTGAAAAAGAGGTCGTTAAGGCTGTAAAGGCTGCCGAGGAAAAGGTTGTTGCCAAGAAAGCACCCGCAAAGAAGGCAGCTCCCAAGAAGACCGCTCCCAAGAAGCCTGCTAAGGTTGAGACCAAGGTGAACTTCTTCGTAGAGTTCGGCGGCGTACAGGTTCCCGTTGAAGAGGTTGTCAACAACATTAAGGCAAGCATCGGCAAGGACGCTGCAGAGATCGCTGTATACCTCAAGCCCGAGGAGAGCAAGGCTTACTACGTGGCTGACGGCGAGGCCGGCGACATAGACGTATTCTTCTGCTAATCAATAAATAACAGCAAAACAAAGGGTTGGCTCGAACCAGTGGTTTGAACCAACCTTTTTCCTTTTATATTTAGAACTCGATCCCGATCCGTCCGGTGATGCCGCGGTCGTATGGATGCTTGATCTTCTTAAACTCGGTCACATAGTCCGACGCGTCAATAAAACGCTGCGGCGGCATGTGTCCGGTCATGACGATCTCGATATTGACCGGCGCGTTGCGGATGAACTCAAACACCTCGGACTCGCTGAGCAAGCCGGCGTTGATGACGTCAAACACCTCGTCGAGCACGATCATGTCGTAGCGTTCCGAGAGCGTCAGCGCCACGCTGCGGTCAAACATGCCGCGGAAGATCACGCTTGCCTGCTGGCGCTCGCGCTCGTCCATCTCGTAGGTGAAACGCATTTCCAGCGGATTTTCGGTGAGGGTGATGTTCTCGAATACGTGCAGCGCGTTGCGCTCGCCGGAGAACTCGGTTTTGAGAAACTGCACGAACATCACGCGCATTTTGTTGCCGGCAGCGCGCAGCGCCAGCCCGACAGCAGCAGTGGTCTTTCCCTTGCCGTCACCGTAGTATGTGTGAATCATAATAATCCCCCCAACAGTAAGATGACCCTATACTAAGTATAAATCGCTTTGGACGATTTGACAATACTGGCAAATTAAACAAAAATCATCATGGCTGTTTGTAAAACTTCTAACGGTAAAAATTCCGTAAGATTTCACGAAATGCTTGCAAAAACGGCATGGATAGAGTATAATCATACTTGCGTGACTGCACAATGATATGCGATGAAGCGGGAGGTTGCGGCTGAAAAAAGCCGGTTTTTCCGTGGAGTATGTCCGATTTTAAACCGGGCGAGACAATGAAACATGAGTATTGACGCGGCGATAGGGTTGCTTTGCCGTAGCTATGCTCAAACTGCGTTCAGACGTTCCCGATTAACTGAATAGTGAATCGGGTTTTTTCATGGAGGGTGGCGAAACACCCGGCTGTGTTGAAAGAAAAAACCAAGGAATGATCTGATAAAACGCGAAACGCCCGCCGAAAAATGCGCTGTGATTCCTACACGCACGCAGCGCGACGCAAGTGCCGGGGGTTTGCCATATAACCCAAGCGGCAAACCAACGCACAAAAATTTTAAGGAGGCGACGATATGGCAGTCAAGGAAAAAATCAGGATAAGATTAAAGGGTTACGATCATCAGCTCGTCGATCAGTCGGCTGAGAGAATCGTGGCAACTGCAAAGCGCACCGGCGCGAAGGTTTCTGGCCCTGTGCCCCTTCCCACCGAGAAGCAGATTGTTACCATTCTGCGTGCTGTCCACAAGTATAAGGACAGCCGTGAGCAGTTCGAAATCAGAACCCACAAGCGTCTTATCGACATCTTAAGACCGTCAAACAAGACAGTCGAGGCTCTTATGAGCTTAGAGCTCCCTGCCGGCGTTGATATTGAGATCAAGCTGTAATTGAGGTATTTCGGCTTTTTCAAAATATACCAACCTACAAGCAGACAGGGTCATGTTGGCACCGCCAACCAATAACCTATAAGGAGGATACATTTTATGCAGAAAGCAATCATCGGCAAGAAAATCGGTATGACACAGATTTTCGATGAAAAGGGAAGAGTTGTTCCCGTCACTGTAGTTGAGGCTGGTCCCTGCGTGGTAACCACCAAAAAGACAGTGGAAAACGACGGCTACGCGTCCGTACAGCTCGGTTTCGGCGACCTCAAGCCGAACAAGGTCAACAAGCCTATGAAGGGCTTCTTCGACAAGAACAACGTAGCACCCAAGAAAACGCTCAAGGAGTTCCGCTTTGAGGACACCGACGCTTATGAGGTCGGTCAGCTCGTCAAGGCAGACGTTTTCGCCCCCGGCGACAAGATCGATGTTACCGGCAAGAGCAAGGGTAAAGGCACCGCCGGCGTTATCAAGAGATGGAACTTCCACCGTCTCAAGGAAACTCACGGTACCGGTCCCTGCGTTCGTCACGGCGGTTCCATCGGCGCCTGCTCCTCTCCCTCAAGAGTTTGGAAGGGCAAGAAGATGGCAGGTCACCTCGGCGCCGAGCAGGTAACAGTTCAGAACCTCACAGTTGTTAAGGTTGACGCTGAAAACAACCTCATCGCTGTCAAGGGCGCTGTTCCCGGTCCGAACAAGGGAATCGTTATTCTGAAAGATTCCGTTAAGGCTTAAGGAAGGGGGATTATAAATGCCAAGTATTTCTGTAGTAGATATGGAAGGCAAGAACGTCGGTACGATCGACCTTGCCGAGTCCGTATTCGGTATTGAGCCCAACGCCGCTGTTATGCACCAGATGGTAGTCAACTACCTCGCCGCTCAGCGTCAGGGCACACAGTCCGCTCTCACCAGAGCAGAGGTTTCCGGCGGCGGTAAGAAGCCCTGGAGACAGAAGGGCACCGGTCGTGCAAGACAGGGCTCCACAAGAGCTCCCCAGTGGACGCACGGCGGTATCGTATTCGCTCCCAAGCCCAGAGATTACAGATTCACTGTAAACAAGAAAGTTAAAAGACTCGCTATGAAGTCCGCGCTTTCCACCAAGGCTGCCGAGAGTGAGATCATCGTAGTTGATTCCATCAAGCTCGATGAGTACAAGACCAAGAAAATCGCTGCTATGCTCAGCGCGATCGGCGCAGACAAGAAGGCGCTCGTCGTTCTTCCCGAGGTAGACAGCAAGGTTATCAAGTCCGCTAACAACCTCCCCGGCGTCAAGACCGCTCAGGTCAACGAACTGAATGTTTACGACATTCTCAACGCTGACAAGCTCGTCATCGCCAAGGAAGCGGTTAGCAAGATTGAGGAGGTATATGCATGATTGCTCATGATATTATTATACGTCCGATCATCACTGAAAAGAGCATGCTCGGCGCTGTCAACAAGGTATATACCTTTGAAGTAGCCAAGACGGCTAACAAAATCGAAATCGCAAAGGCGTGCGAGGAAGTCTTCAAGGTAAAGGTTGCCAAGGTCAACACCGTTTCCGTCAGCGGCAAGTTCCGCCGTCAGGGCAGAAACAACGGCGGTTACACCAAGAGCTGGAAGAAAGCGATCGTAACCCTCACCGAAGACAGCAAGCCTATCGAATTTTTTGAAGGCATGATGTAAT
>CAMKSB010000049.1 GCA_946415335.1 uncultured Clostridia bacterium | reverse complement strand
GTCGTAATCATGCGACAAATCGATCAGCTTTTGGGTGGGCTTGTAATAATTGTTGTAGCTGACGTTGATATCGGTATCCTCATAGGTGGTATAGCAGACGGAGCCGTGCGCAACAAGCTCGGTCTTGGCGACCGGACGGGCGGAGATCGTCAGCTTGCCGACGATGCGGTCGCCCTGATAATCGCCGACAATCACTCTGCAGGTCGCGCTGACCGTGTGACCGGAGGAGCCGGCATAAGCGGTAACATAAGCCGCAGCGCCGTCCTCGGGGATCTCACCGTTGAGGGTGATCAAGCCGTTTTCGTCAACGTTGACCAGAGAATTGGAAGAAACGTATTCAATGCCGGTATCATAAGGCGTGAAGAGTCTGCGCAGACCGATGTAAGCAACCTTTGCGCCGAGCTGATAGGAGGTTTTGTTATCGTCGAGTTTGATCTCCTTGGGAAGTCCCGTGATCTCCGCCTTGGTGAAGGTCGCTTTGATTTCCAGATCCTTGTCAGCCACGATCTGCTCGCCGTATCTGACGGGCTTTCCGTTGCATTCGAGGGTGTAAAGCGCCTTGCTGTCGGTGTAGGTGGGATCAAGACTGATAACAGCGCCCTTCTTAACATAGGTGCCGGATTGGGTGATCGTTGTTTCCGCTCCGGTTTCGCCGTCGCGCGCTATAAGCGCGTAGCTGTCACTGGAAGTATCGTTGAAGGTGATCTTTGCCACCTCGTCGCGTGAAGCGAACACATCCACAAAGAACGGTACGCCGACAACGGAATTGTCCTTTGCGCAAGCCCAGGCGATCACAACGCCTTCGGCTTCCGCCTTCAGGGTGCCGTCGTCCTGCGAAACGGCATTGCCTTCATTCATAAAGATCTTCCAAGTGATCGCGTCCGAGGGCTTTCCGCCGATCGTCAGCTCCGCGTAATCGCTGACGTTAAGCGTATCGCCGACAAATACCTGTACATCGTCATCCTTGAGCGCATTGATAACGCCCTCTGCATAGGTGACGGTAAGGTTTGCGTAGCTTGCGGGCATTTTTACAACATAAGCGCCCTGCGCCTCGTCGAAGTTGGCGCTGCCGATATAGGAAACGCCGTTGAGGGTGACGTCCGCGAGAACGTCCTCGACCGTTTTATCCTTCATGACAGGCTTTACATAGATATCGGTACCCGCCGCAAGCGTCTCCGTAGCGCCGAGCACGACCTTGTTCTCGCCGTCCATGCGGTAGATCTCGGTGTCGGCGTTGTCGCCGTTCACGATCTTGGTGCGCAGAAGGTTCTGAGCGCCTTCGCTGCTGCCGACTACCTTGACGGAAACCGGCAGGGCTTCCGCGCAGAAGCTGACCGCGTTCTCGTTGAAATCACTCGGAAGCACATTGCCTTCTGCGTCGGTAACATAATAGTCGTTGTCCTCGACATAGTCGATCGGCATGGAGAACCATACGCCGCCTTCGGGGACGTTGTCCTTATTAATAGAAACGGTTTCGCCGTTGATGGTGAAATCAATGCCGCTGACGGTGGTAACGTCGCCGTCTTTTTCATTCAAAACGTTGACGCCGATCTTCTGCTCGTCAATGCCGTAAGGCAGGGAACGTCCGTCCTTGGCGGCAGTTACCAGCGCGGGCATATCGGTTTTGGTTTCGTCGATCACCACGTCTTTGTTGTCGTAAACATACTCGACGGGCGCGACCGCCTTGGGAGCGGAAACATATACCCAGCCGGTTTCGTCCTGATAGCCGGCGCCGGGTTCCGCAACGCCCTCGGCGTTATTGAGATAGTAACCGGGCAGGCGGTTGACCATGCTCTGGCGAACACCCTTGGGCGCGTCGATGATGGAAAGGATGCCGTCTCCGCTGGAGGTGAGTTTGTAGGCAGTGTCCTGACCGTCTCTGGTGCCGACTGCGGCATTCCAAGCGCCGAGCGCTACGGTAGCGCAGCTGTTCTTGAGAATGGAGAACTTGTTGAGATTGCCGCCTAAGCTCTCAACCGCTTTTTCAAGCTGGTTTTTGGTGATGTCCATATCATAGGTGACGTTCTCGTACTGATCCCATTCGAGTTTCTGGTTATAAAGTTCGCGGTTGAAGCACACGCCGCCTTCTACCACGCCGTCGATCGCCTTGTTGTAGTCAACGCCGATCTCCTCAAACGCCGCCTTCAACCGGGCAACGATTTCGTTGGTGTCGATCTTTCCGCTGTCGAAAAGCTTGAAAATGGCTTCGATGACCGACGATTTTCCGGCGGTCTCAATGCCCTTCCAGGCACTGCTGTTCTTGATGGAGCCGAGCGCTGCCTGCGGAACGGACAGATCGAAATCGCGGTACATGCCGATAGTGACGATCTCGCCCCTGTTAAGGGTGACGGACTTCATCTCCTTGGAGAAGGTAAAGTAATCGTCGGTGTTGTTGCCGGTGTGATTGGAACCGTTGGCGATGTCCTTATGGATGTCGTCATAATACCGATCGGAAATCTCGTAGCCTGCATAGAGGTCGTCCACGCTGATCTCAATGCCGTCCTGATAGGAGGTAAACAGCAGATAAACGTGGCCGTCATAGAACTGCATGGAATCGTTGAAGCGCGCCAGCAGCTTGAGATTGCCGACGACCTCGGAACCGTCGGCGTAATCAGCGACGGTAACGGTGGTTTCCGTTTTGCCGTCGGACACGGTGACAGTGCCGGGCTTGAGTGCGTTCAGATTGCCGTTGTCATCAACCCACGCAACGGAAGCGTCCGTGGTGGTACAGGCGGTTCCTGCCGGAACAAAGCCTGTGATGACGTCGCCTTCTGTCATATTCAACTCAGACTCAGCCGCCAACGCAGTCAGCGGAACGCAGCTGATGAGCAGGACAAGACAGAGAAGCAACGACAATGCTTTGATAATGGATTTGTGTTTCATGTTGCATCTACTCCTGTATAAAAATTATGCATGTCTATTATACCATAAATAGTGCTCATTTTTCAATCCTTTTGTACAAAAAAGCCGATAAGGAAGCAACTTTTGATTTTTACACACAAAACAACAAGCATAAGCCAATGGGCACTTTTGTGTTTTTTACACAATTTTTCTTGCACATTAATAAAAATTGTGATATTATTACTTTAGAATGGTGAAGTGTTTTTTCACTCAAAATGATCAAGGAGGCAAAAGCATGAAAAGGCTCATCCAATCTTCATTGTCGCTGTTGTTATGCGCCGTCATACTCTGCGGCGTCATTCCGACAGTCTACGCAACAAACGGCGACACGCGCCTTTACAACCGCCTGGCGGATCCGGCAGAACTGGAATCTCAGTACCTGTCCGACAGCGAGGAACGCGCGGCGCAATATCCGAACGGCGCGATGATGATCGTCGAAACATCCGCCGAATTTGAAATGAACAAGACCTACGCGATCGACATTTTCCGTCAGGGCGGCACCAAGGACGAGGCGAGCGTGAAACTCTCGACCGTCGACCTTTCCGCCGGTTACGGGGAAGCCTATCGCCTTTACCTCTCCGACAGCCTGAAAGAGCCTGCCGTCGAGGGTAAAAAGCAGCTCTATTATTACGAGACGGGCGTGCCCTATGTCGCGCGTCTGACTGAGCAGCAAACCTACTATATGACGCAGGACAACGTTGACGACCTCGACGCGGCAAAACAGGACGCGTCCGAGATCAACGACATGTCCGCGGACAGTATGCCGCATTCCACCGAGAGCGTGCTGACCTTTGCGCCGGGCGAGAACAAAAAGACTGTCTACGTCGAGATTCTCAAGCCCAAAGCTGTCACCGACGACCTCGAATTCATGCTGGTGCTGTCCGAGCCGGAAAATTGCTCCATCAGCGCGTCCACCTCCGGTATGTACAAGATTTGTGAAAAGCGCGAGAAACCCAAGGCATCGCTGGAGCTGGTCTCGTCCTCTGTCAATCCGGAGAGCGGCGAAGCGTATATCTCCGTCAAACGCAGCGGCAACCTCGGCGGCTATGACAGCTTCCGGCTGACGACACAGTCCGGAACTGCCAAAGCGGAAGAGGATTATGTCGCGGTCGCAGAGGATCTGCGCTTTATCCCGAACCTTTCCGAGATCAAGGTACCGGTCACGATCCTTGACGGCGCTCAGGACGGCGAGAGCTTCACTGCGGAACTGTCCGATCTGTCCGATAACGCCGTCGCTAAAAACACCACCGCCACCGTGACCTTTGACGCTTCAAAGGCAGTCGAGCCGGTCGGCGAGGAAGCCAAGAAGTACGTCACCGCCTTTACCTTCAAAACCAACAGCAACCGCAACTATGAATTTGTCGACGTGAGCAAATTCAAGGGCGCTTCCTGCCTGAGCGACTGGAGCGACGCGACCGTTGCCATGGACGGCAGCTATCTGAAGGTCGGCTATTCCAACGGTTGGTCAACCAGAAATCACGCGGTCGACGCGCGTTCTCCGGAAGCGATCGACTTCACCGGCGTCAAGGACGTTTATCTTTGCTACGACCACAAGACCGGTTCCACCGCATGGGATGACGGCGCGATCGTCATTTCCAACTCCGATCCGCTCAGCGACGGCGACCGGGAATGCAGCTGGATGAAGAACAAGTCCAACTGCGACCACTGGGGCATGACCAACATCGGCTCCGACCATATCACCCGTACCATGTCGCTGTCCGACCGTTCCAAGCAATATATCTACCTTGTCGCGCACAAGGGCGGTTTTATGGGCTCCTGCTACGTGCGCTTCCACAACTACAACGGCAACGCGAATTGTTCGACCCGACTGAACCTGCAGGACTACGACGTGAGCATTGTCGACCCGGAGCCGATTAAGCTGTTCAAGAACGGCAAATTGGAGTCTGTCAAGGCAGTAACTAACGCGCAGTTCACCGATCCGAACAGGGACACCGCCAACTACACCACCCGCGCGACCTTCTACCGCTACGACACCACCTCTTTCAAGGCGGCGATCGATTCCCAGTTCGGCAAGGCAACACTCAAGGGCGTGTACATGGTCAACCCCGACGATCACAACAAGCGCTCTTCCCTGATCTCTCTCATCAACGGTCAGTTTACGCTGTCGCCGGATATACTGAGAGGCTATTCCAACTTCATTTTTAATAATAAGATCTATCTCCAGCCCTGCTATGAGTTTGACACCGTTGAATTCACAGTAGAGAGCTACGAGGACGCCGCCACCGGCGTGAAGTTCACCGTTGACGACCGGAACCACAAGGGCACCTTCATCGTCGGCGGTCATGACTACGGCACGCTCAGCTGGAGTTATGACAGCAGCCGTGATCGTTATTATGACGGCGACGAGGTGAAGTTCACCTTCAAGCCCGGCACTACCGGCACGGATAATTCCGTCGCGCTGGAATATCGCAGCGCGGATATCAAGAGCGACCTGTCCTCGGCGCAGTGGAACAAAACCGGCACCGGCAAGAACGAAACCGTCGTGACGATCAAAAACCGTTACTTCTCCGTCAAGCCCTACATTCTCGCGACCAACGCCAAGACGCGCCTGATCGTCAAGAACCCCGACAAGGGCAGCTTTACCTCCAAGGACACCAAGTACGCGGCGAAAAACAGCGACGGCTCGGTGGTCGTCACGGGCTTCAAGACCGATAAACTCGACCAAAGCTTTGAGAACGCTTCCGCCGGAACGCGTTTGGATTTCACCGCCAAGCCCTCCAAGAATTACTACTGTGTATGGAGTTATACCGACGCCGTGACGCACAAGGCGGTCACCCTGCGCGGCGACAACTTCTATTACGTCGTGCAGAACGCTACCAATATCAACGACAACACCGTTGTGCTGTCATTTGAGCCTAACGGCAACAAGACAGATGACGTGCTGCGCGTCAAGGTCGCCGGAAAGCTGTTCGTGCCTGACAGCACCATCCTGCATCCGGCAACCGCCACGACTACCCTGAAACAGCCGGCTGCCAACGCGACGATTTACATGGACGGCTTTGTCGGTCAAACCGACTCCAATGGTCAGTTCACGCTCAAGGACACCAACGATCAGGAAGCCAAGGTGTCGTTTGGCAGCTATACAGGCGGCGACGACCGCTCTCCCAAAAGCGAGACGCACCGCGCGCTGATCCTCTATAACGGCAACTTCTATATCAGCGACGTCACCCTGACGATCACGCCCAATTCCCAGATGGACGCTAAGCCCGAAATCACCATCAACACTTCCTCCAATCTCGGCGTACAGCCCAAGGGCGCGACTGCCTACAGCACCGACGCCGGCACCTACGGCGACACCATTACGCTGGTCACGTCGCGTTCTGTGCGCTTTGCGGTCGACTTTGACGCGCGCAATATCAGCGCTGACAAGCCTGTGAACCTCGCGCGCTGGATCTTCGTCGGCAGCAACGGCATTGAACGCAGCACCACCGAGATCCCGGTAGACAAAGGCTCCTCTACCGCCTATCTCGACGCGGTCGTCGCCGAAAAAGCCAAGCAGGGCGACAGCATGTTCGTCGAGTTCTACAACAAGGGCTTTGACAACTCCTCCAACGAAAAGAGAACCTTCTACGGCCGCTTTGAGGTCGGTTATCACTTCGTCAACGCCAATGTTGAAAAGGTCATGAGTTACATGCCCGACATCGGCTACTATGACGATGATTCCCACAAGGGCGACGCCGTCGGCGCGCATTACAGCAAGATCCCTTCCGCACCGGCGATCGGCCCGATCAGCCCGCTGTTCTCCATCTTCGGCTTCATGCCGATCTACAGCGACGCCGCCACCGGTCAGAAGGATCAGAAAACCGGCAAGGATCTGTACTGCCTGGAAATCGGCGTGCAGTTCAGCGTTGCCAAAACCGATACGAAGGACAAGGAAGGCAAATGGAGCGCCTCCAGCGTTGCCAAGCAGTATGAAAAGCTCGCCGGCATCATCGACAAAACCCCCGGTGAACTGGCGCAGGGCTTGCAGACCTCGACCAAGATCTCGGTGACTGTCACCTTTGCCTATCAGCTTGAATACTACACCGCAGACGGCGGCGCCAGACATTACACCGCCAGTCTGTTCCTCCTCGGCGGCAAGATCGGCGTGAGGATCTCGATCCCGTTCACCATTGTCGCGATACCGTGCTTCGTCTACTTCGATATCTCCGCCGACAACATCGGCTACCTCGTCCACATGCCCAACAACAAGACCGAGGGCTACTGGACAGACAAAATGCTCAGCGACAGCTACTACTACGACACTCACGGCGAATTCACGCAGAATTTCGTGATCAAATTTGGCGTCGGCGTCGGCTTTGACGGACTCGCCTCCATCGGCGGCCATGTTGATTTCGGTCTGGTCTCGCGCATCAGCGGCTCTACCCACGGCAAGATGACCTGCTCCGTCAGCGGCGGCGTCACCGCGGAACTGCTCTTCCTCAAGGTCGACAAGACCTGGAAGATCGCCGAGAAGGTGCTGCTGGACACCGACGCGAAGCTGTCCTCCGTTGCCGAAAACCTTCTCGGCGCGCAAGATGAGGACTTGCTCGGCACTAAACTCGGCGATATGAAGCTCGACAGGGCTTCCGACATCTACGACGATTCCGTGGTTGCCGACAAGAAAGCAGAGCTTGTCGGAGCGGACGGCAAAGCGATCACCGAAAACGAAGTCTATCTCGAAAAGAATACCGCCTCGATGAAGCCCGTGATCGGCAAGATCTCCGACACCCGTTACATGATCGCCAATATCCTCGACAACGAGCGGGATTCCCTGTGTCTGCGCGCATTTATCTATGACGCCGAGTCACAACAGGTTGTTGAAAAAATCAATCCCGTCGAACAGATCAGCAAGCTTGCAACCATCACGGAGGAAGAAAAAACCATCCTCGCCAGAAGTGAGGATCTGGTTGCCGATATCGACGTCGTGGACTGCGGCGACAAGCTGCTGCTGCTCTGGGAAAGCTGTGCAATGGATTATTCCGAGAGCGTCAATGTGTCGAACTTCCTGAAATCTATCAAAGTCATGGGCGCGCTCTATGACAAAAAGACCGGCAAATTCACCGATTTCAACATCATAGACAATCCCGGCGGCAGACTTCCCGACAAGATCCACGGCGTTTATTCACCCGATACCGGTACGGTACATGTGTTCTTCCAGAGCATTGACGTTGACGGCGTAGACAGCGAAACCACGCTCAGAGAATTGAATCAGCGACCCATCAGCATGGGAACGTCGAGCACCTCCGTCAAGGACGGCGAGCTCAACTTCTCCAAGGCTTCTCAGCTCGACACCAAGGGCAAGACGATCTCCGATTACTCCGTGATCACCAGCGGCGACAAGGTGCTGCTCTCCTATGTTTCCGCCGACAGCAATACCCGTATCGTGGAACAGTCCCTGACCGAAAAGGATTATGACAAAACGCAGTACGGCACCAAAAACCTGATGGTGCTCAACCGCTACAAAACCAATGATAAAGGCGAACTGACAGCGGAATCCTCTTTAGAGATCGCCGACGAGGAGCATGTCACCGCCAATCCCGAATTTGTCACGCTGAGTTACAAGGGCGACAGGAACACCCTGCTCTTCTACAAGTGCAATGGCAGATACGGCTACCAGAATGTGGACGACCTCTATCTGCAGTGCGATTATTACGGCTGGAAAGACGCGATCCCGTCCGAGATGATGGATCCGGCGTATATCACCGTTGACGAGGATCACACCGTCGGCGAGGATCTGACGGTCTATCCCGGCGACGACGGTTCACTCTACGCGCTCTGGACGCTCTCTGAGGGCGAACAGCAGCAAATCTGGGGACGTGAGTTTGAAGTGGACGAAATCATCGAGGAGAGCACGGTCGTCAAAATCGACAGCCAGAAGGAAGTTATCTACAACACCGACGGCACTCCCCAGACGGCGCAGCTCAGCAAGCCCACCCATATCCTGCGCGGCTATTGGGGCAACAAAGTACGGCTGACCACCGGCGGTCTCAAAACCGACGACATCGGCACCGGTTACTACAAAGGCAACTTCGACGCGATCGACAGCGGCGACAACCAGCTTCTCGGCGCTTATGAGGTCTTTGACTACGACTTCGGCGACGAGGAAGAGGGCGATTTGATGCTGCGCATCAACAACCGTTTCGTCATCTCCGAATTCAACCTCAGTCCCGTGTTTGATGCCTGTGAGGACAAGGAAGATACGATACAGTTCAGCAACGAGTATCCCACCCCCGGCGAGATCGTTCAGGTGGATATTCAGGCGTCCAACACCGGCTTCCGTAACGGTAAGGACGTCACCATCAACCTCAAACGCACCGGCAGTGATGAGATCATCGACTCCGTTACCTATCCGGTATGGCTTGCCGGAGAGGACATGGAGGAATCGTTCATCTATACAGCCCCGGATGACGTCGTGACCGGAAACGTCGAACTCTACTACGAGGTGATCGACGACGGCAAGGTAATGTTCCGCTGCAAGCCGAAGCGCTTCATCTATGCGCCGCGGCTGAGCATTGAACTTGCGCACGCCGACCCCGAAGCCCTGTTCGACGGAGAAAACGACGCAGTACCCTACCACGTCACCGCTCTTATTGTCAACACCGGCAACGCGCCTTACAACGGCGGCGACGAACTGAACTTCATCAACAACGACCTGGCAGCCCAGGCAGATGTGATGAACAAAAATATCATCAACAACGATCCCTTCTATCAGAACTTCGGCGGCATTGAGATCCCGGAGATCGGGGTCGGCTCTAGCGTGGAACTCGGCTTTGTCAGCGACGATATCCCCGAATCGGTCTTTGATAAATATCACACCAATTCCGCCAACCTCAAGCTCGCTATCACGCCGAAGGACGGCATCGGATGGGAGGAAGTCAAAGGCAATGAACCCTACTACTTCATCGATGAGCTGGGAATCGGTCAGTTTGTCAAGCCCGTTCCCGAAAAGGTCACCGCGATCTCCGCTGAACCGGTAGAGATCGCTCTCGGCGATACCGAATACCTGTTGCCGACCGTTACGCCGCCTTCCGCCGCGGATACCGCTGAACTGCAATACAGTTCTTCTGACAACAAGATCGTTACAGTCGATAAAGACGGCGTCCTGACGCCGAAAAAGGCAGGCACTGCGGTTATCACCATCTCCTGCGGCGACGTCAAGACCGAAGTGACCGTCACCGTCAAGCCCTCCGACAGAAATCTGCTGGGCGACGCCAATCTCGACGGTCAGGTGGATATCACCGACGCGACCATCATGCAGCTGTACGCCGCGGAGATGACGGAGCTCTCCGATCTCGCGAAGCGGCTTGCCGACGTCAACAGCGACGGCAATGTGACCGTCGCGGACGTCACGCAGCTGCAGAACTACCTCGCCGGCGTGAACGTCCCCTATCCGATCGGCGAAACAGTCGACATTCAGACTTTTCCGACATAACCGCTTATGAAGGAGGATGAGTATGAAATATCTCAATGTAGCCAACGGTCCGCAGAACGCTTCTGCGATCATTCTCGGCTGTATGCGCATGCCGGCTTTATCGGTGGATGAAGCGGCTGCCATGATCCGCACAGCGGATGAACTGGGAATCAACTTTTACGACAACGCGACCTGCTACGGCGTAAACGGCGAAGCGGAAACGCGCTTCGGCGACGCGTTCCGTCAAGCCGGGATCCGGCGCGAGGATGTCTTTATCCAGAGCAAGTGCGGCATTCTCTCCGACAGGGGCGAATTCAACTGGACAAAGGAAAATATTCTTTCCAGCGTCGACGACAGCCTGCGCAGAATGAAACTCGATTACCTCGACGCGCTGTTGCTGCACCGTCCGGATCTGCTCTATGAGCCGGAGGAAGTCGCCGAGGCGTTTGACGAACTGGAAAAAAGCGGCAAGGTTCGGTATTTCGGCGTGAGCAATGTGCCGCCGATGTTGCTGATGGTTCTCAAAAAATATGTTCGTCAGCCACTTGTGTTCAATCAGCTGCAATTCTCCCTGGAGCAGTCGCAGCTGCTCGACCAGACGCTCTACGTCAACAATCTCACCACAGAGCGCTCTATTGACCGCGACAACGGCACGCTGGATTACTGCCGGCTGCACGATATGACCGTACAGGCTTGGTCGCCGCTGCAGCACGGCTTCTTCAAAGGCTGCTTTGTGGACGATCCGGCATTCCCCGAGTTGAACCGCGTGCTCGGCGAGATCGGAGACGCCTACGGGGTTCCCAAGACAGCGGTCGCCATCGCGTGGATACTGCGCCATCCGGCGCGTATGCAGGCGATCGCCGGCACGATGAACCCGGAGCACCTCCGGGATATCTGCGAAGCGACAAAGGTAACGCTCACCCATAACGAATGGTACCGCCTGTACCTCGCGTCCGGCAAGTACCTGCCATAACGAACATCACCGCCCTGTCGAATATTCGGCAGGGCGGTCAATTT
>CAMKSB010000048.1 GCA_946415335.1 uncultured Clostridia bacterium | reverse complement strand
ACCATCGCCTCACGCTGCGGCGTTTTTGCCAAGACCGATATCCAGCCGCTGCTCAACCAAGGCGCGCGCAAGAGCGATATCGCGGAGAGTATCTTCAACGCTGTTGTCAGCCAGACCGTCGCCGGACTGGCGCAGGGCAGAGAGATCGTCGGTCAGATCGTCTATCTCGGCGGTCCGCTGACCTTTATGAGCGAGTTGCGCCGCTGCTTTGACCGCACGCTTCGCACCAAAGGTATCTGTCCGGAGAATTCGCTCTATTACGTCGCCTGCGGCGCCGCTCTCTGCGCGCAGGAAACGATTGACTTTGACGAAGTGATCGAAAAGGTCAAGAATTATCACGGCTCCGGCAATTTCGCCTTCAATCCGCCGCTTTTTGCCACCAAAGAGGACTACGAGACGTTCAAGAATCGCCACGACAAGGCGACAGTGAAGCAGAAGGAACTCAAGGGCTACACCGGCAAGGCATACGTCGGCATGGACGCCGGCTCAACCACCGTCAAGGGCGTGGTGCTCAACGAGGACGGCGAGTTGCTCTACTCTAAATATCTGCCCTCTAAGGGCAATCCCGTGGAGATCATCCGCGACTTTTTAACGGAAATCTACTCCCTCAATCCGCAGCTAAACGTCGTTTCGTCGGCGGTCACCGGCTACGGCGAGGATATTATAAAGAATGCCTTTTCCGTCGATTATGGCATCGTCGAGACCATCGCCCACTTTACGGCGGCGAAATACTTCATGCCGGACGTGGAATTCATCATCGACATCGGCGGTCAGGACATCAAGTGCTTTAAGATCCACAACGGCGCGATCGACAACATCTTTCTCAACGAGGCTTGTTCCTCCGGCTGCGGCAGTTTTTTGCAAACCTTTGCCAACGCCCTCGGCTATGATATCGAGGAATTCTCCCGTCTAGGACTCTTTGCCAAGCGTCCGGTCGACCTCGGCTCACGATGCACCGTCTTTATGAATTCCAGCGTCAAGCAGGCGCAGAAGGACGGCGCGACGATCGAGGACATCTCCGCCGGACTCTCCCTGAGCGTCGTCAAGAACGCGCTTTACAAGGTCATCCGCGCTTCCAGTCCCGACGAGCTGGGCAAGCGGATCGTCGTCCAGGGCGGAACCTTCCTCAATGACGCGGTGCTCCGCGCGTTTGAAATGGAGATGGGCGTGGAGGTCGTCAGACCGAATATTGCCGGACTTATGGGCGCATACGGCGCTGCGCTGTACGCCATGAAAAAATCCAAGGGCAATGGCAAGAGCACGCTCTCCGACGCCGAGGAGCTGAAAAACTTTGTTCACGAGATCCGCGTCACCAACTGCGGATTATGCAATAATAACTGTCGCCTGACGATCAACTCCTTTGGCGGCGGCAGAAAATTCATCGCCGGCAACCGCTGCGAGCGCCCGATCACCAAAAAGGCGCCTGCCACCGGCATGAATATGTATGAATATAAGCTCAAATTGATCGAAAGCTACCAGCCCAAGGAGGGCTTGCGCGGCAAGCTGGGCATTCCGATGGGACTGAATATGTTTGAGCTCTACCCCTTCTGGTACCGCTTCTTTACGGAGCTGAAGTTCGAGGTCGTACACTCTGCATTCTCCAACCGCAAGCTCTATCAGCGCGGTCAGCAGACGATCCCCAGCGACACAGTCTGCTTCCCGGCAAAGCTGATGCACGGTCATGTGCAAACCATGATCGACCAGGGCGTGGAAACGATATTCTACCCCTGTCTCTCCTATAACTTTGACGAACACCTCGGCGATAACCATTACAACTGTCCGGTGGTCGCCTACTATCCCGAGGTCATCCGCAACAACATGAAGGATATCCGCAAGGTGAATTTCATCAAGGAATACTTCGGCATCCACCGTCCCAAGGACTTCCCCAAGAAGGCGTATGAGAGATTGAGCTTCTACTTCCCCGATCTCACGCTCAATGAGGTTCGCGTTGCTGCAAAACGCGCTTACGAGGAACAGGAGAAATACCGTGCCAAGGTACAGGCAAAGGGCGACGAGATCATCCGTCAGGCAGAGCAGGAAGGCAAGAAAATCTTTGTTCTCGCCGGCAGACCGTATCACATCGACCCCGAGATCAATCACGGTATCGACAAGCTGATCGCAGGCTTCAACGTCGCGATCGTCAGCGAGGACGTGGTTTCCTCACGCGTCGAGCGCTTCCACACCGACGTGCTCAACCAATGGACGTATCATTCACGCCTCTATGCGGCGGCAAAATACGTCACCACCCGGAAGGATATGGAGCTGGTTCAGCTCGTTTCCTTCGGCTGCGGCGTTGACGCGATCACCACCGACGAGGTACGCGAGATCCTGGAAGAGAAAAACAAGATCTACACCCAGATCAAGATCGACGAGATCACCAACCTCGGCGCCGTCAAGATCCGTATCAGAAGCCTTCTCGCGGCGATCGACGAGGATTAAAGGCAGGCAACTCCCCTACAGTTGATCATTGATCGTTGTTAGCATTATCACTAACCACTTATCACTAACCACTAACTACTTATCACTCAGGAACATCATATGGCTGAATTAAAATACGATAAAAAAACCGGACGACTGCTGTTTACCAAGCAGATGAAACGCGAATACACGATCCTCATGCCCAACATGGCGCCGATTCACTTCCGCATTCTCAAAAGCGTGTTCGTGCACTACGGCTACAAGGCGGAGTTGCTCGAGACCACCGGTCCCGAGATCGCTCAAACCGGATTGAAATACGTACATAACGACACCTGCTATCCGGCGCTGCTGGTCATCGGACAGTTTATCCACGCCCTGCAAAGCGGAAAATACGACGTACACAAGACCGCGCTGATGATCACCCAGACGGGCGGTGGCTGCCGTGCATCCAACTATATCTTCCTGCTGCGCAAGGCGCTGAAAAAAGCCGGCTTCGAATTTGTGCCGGTCATCTCACTGTCCTTTGGTATGGAGCATAACCCCGGCTTCTCGCTGACGCTGCCCCTGATCCGCCGCTTTGTCGGCGGTCTGGTCTACGGCGATCAGCTCATGCTGCTCTCCAACCAGATCAAGCCCTACGAGGTCAACAAGGGCGAGACAATGGCGCTGGTCGAGACATGGAGCGAACGGATCGCCAATCTGCTGATCGAAGGCAAGGGCTACACGCTGGAAGAGATCGACGAGAACCTTCACAAGCTGACGAAGGACTTCTCCAAAATCAAGGTCAACCGCGTGCCAAAGGTCAAGGTCGGCATCGTCGGCGAGATCTATGTCAAATACTCTAAGATGGCGAACAACGGTCTGGAGGAATTCCTCGCTGAACAGGATTGCGAGGTTTGTATCCCCGGCTTGATGGGCTTCGCGTCTTTCAAAGTCGACAACCGCATCGAGGACTACAAGATGTTCGGCGGCAACCGGCTGAAATACAAGTTCTGCCAGGCTTTGCTTGACTACGTGACCAAGCTCGAAACGCTGATGATCGAAGCGGCAAAGCGGTTCAACTTTGTGCCGCCTCACCAGTACGCACACACCAAGGAGCTCGTCAAGGGCGTTATCGGCTATGGCAGCAAGATGGGCGAAGGCTGGCTGCTGACCGCTGAAATGCTGGAGCTTGCCGAGACCGGCTATGAAAATATCGTCTGCACGCAGCCGTTTGGCTGTCTGCCGAATCATATCAACGGTAAGGGCGCGATTCGCCGTATCAAGGAGATCAACCCCAACGCCAATATCGTCACGATCGACTACGACCCCGGCGCGCCGAAGGTCAACCAGGAAAACCGTATCAAGCTCATGCTCGCCGTCGGACGCGAGGAGCTTGAAAAGAAATTAGCGAACGAAACCCCCGAAGCATAAGCTCCGGGGGTTAGTTTTATCGGATAATGACCGAGGAATGAGGCGGCAGGGTGAGCTTGCCGTCTTTTAATTCGGCTTTGGCGTCCTTGGCGGTGATGAAATCCGCGACGATCTGCGGATCGGTCAGCTTGTCGGACTTGATTTCGAGGGTTTTCGTCTCCTCGGTGTCAAAGTTGTGGACGATCATTACGGTCTTGCCGTCATTCTCCAGGGTGTAAGCGCCTACCCTGTCGTCGCCCATATCGACCGGATCGATCGCCTTGGCGCGCTGGATCTCGGGGTTCTGGAGCTTCGCCTTGATGATGCGGCGGTAGAAATTGAGCAGGCTGTCCTTATCGGCAAGCTGCTGCTTTACGCCGCCGTTCTTCGGCGCTTCAAAGGTGTCGCCGAGGCTGTCAACAGAGATCTTCTGCATGTTGTCGCTGTCGAACACCATCGGCGTGCGGAAATTCGCGTCGCCGGTCGGAGACGGCGCTGTCATGCCGATTTCCTCGCCGTAGTAGGTGAAGGAGTTGCCCGGGAAGAGCATGTAGACCGCTGCGGCGAACTTCTCGTAATCAGCTCCCTTAGACTGCAGCGCGTTACCGATACGCGTCTGGTCGTGGTTGGAGAGGAACATGGCGTTGATCTCGTCGGGATAGACCTCGCGCATCTTCTTATCATAGCTGCTTACCTTGGAGACGAGCGCCTTGCCCTTCTGGGTGTTGATGAATTCATTGATCGTGCCGGAATTCGACGCGAACTTGAAAGCGAACTGGCTGTCAATGTTGCTCTGGTAGAGGTCGGCGATGTCTGAATCGTCCGACCAGGTCTCGCCGACGACGTAGACATCGGGATTGATATCGCGGCAGGTCTTGACGAACCAGCCGAGGAATTCCTTGCCGTCGGTCTCCTTGTTGGTGTAATACTTGCAGGCGTCCAGACGGAAGCCGTCCACGCCTCTGTCGAGCCAGAACTTGGCGATCTTGGTGAATTCCTCGCGCGTCTCCTTGGAATTGAGATTCCATTCGGGCATGTTGAGGGAGAAATTCGCTTCGCAGGCATAGTCGCCGAGCGATACCACCTGCGTGTCGGGGCTGAACCAGTCCTTCTTGTGGATCTCAAAGTACTTGGCGTTGCCGTCGAGCTTGCCGTCCGTCACTTCAAACGCCGCCTTGGTAAAAAGCGGGTTGCTCGCGGAAATATGGTTGAGCACGAGATCGATGATGAGCTTGATGCCTCGGTCATGGCAAGACTTGATAAGCTTGTCAAAATCGTCGAGCGTACCGAATGCCGGATCGATGTTGTAATAATCATCGACGTCATACTTGTGGTAGGACTTAGACGGCATGATCGGCGTCAGCCAGATACCGTCGATACCGAGATCGTCGCCTTTGGACGGGTCGCCGTCGTTGAGATAATCGAGCTGTGAAATGATACCCTGCAGGTCGCCGGTACCGTCGCCGTTGGAGTCGCAGAAAGACTGGGTGAAGATCTCATAGTAGTTGCGGTATTTGTCGGTGGAAGCCTTGGCTTCGCGTTTGTCCATCACGTCGCCGCCGGAGCAGCCGGTGAGCGCGACTGAGCCGGCAAGCAATCCGCAAAGAAGCAGTGAAATGATTTTTTTCATATTTGTACCTCTAAAAAATGGGGCGGCAGCCAGTGACTGCCGCCCGAAAAGAGCATTAATGGATGTGTGGAAAATTAACCCTTTACGCCGCCGGCGGTAACGCCCTCTACGTAGTATCTCTGCATGATCAGGAATAGAGTGGTGATCGGAACGGCTACCAGTACGGAACCGGCAAGGAACTGCTTGTAGTACTGGTTGATGAACTCGGCGCTGACCATGGACTGCAGACCGATTGCTACGGTGTACAGGTCACGCGCGTCGCCCATGATGATCTTAGCCAAGATGAAGTCGCACCACGGACCGATAAAGGAGGTCAGTACGGTGTAAACAACGATCGGCTTTGACATCGGGAGAATAATTCTCCAGAAAATCTGGTTCTTTGTCGCTCCGTCGATCGTAGCCGCTTCGTCAAGCGCACGCGGGATCGTATCGAAGAAGCCCTTTGAGATCTGGAAGCCCATACCGGCGCCGGAGCTGTAGCAGATGACCAGCGCAACCAGGTTCTGGTTCAGACCCATTGCTTTGAGCAGGTAGTAGATCGCGATCATGGTCATGAAGCCGGGGAACATACCGAGGATCATGGCAACGTTCATCAGCTTTTTACGGGCACCGAATCTCAGACGGCTGAAGGTATAAGCAACAGCGAGAACAGAGATGGTGGAGATAATGCAGCTGAAGATAGCGACTACAAGCGTGTTGAGGAACCAACGCGGGAAGTTGATAGCAGAGGAACCGCTGCCCGTGAAGAGCGCGACGTAGTTATCAAAGCCCCACTCATGGGGGATCAGGTACGGAACCGTCGTCATGGACTCCAAACGGAAGGAGTGCATGAGCAGATAAACGAACGGTGATACCCAAAGAATACCCAAAATCGCAAGAAGAACGTAGATGATGGCATTCGCGATATTTCTTCTGAGCTTATAACTTTTTATCATGAGAACGCCTCCTCATCCTTCATAGACTTCGAGTTGTTGTAGATAATCAGCGACAGGGTAGCGCAGACGATGAATACCAAAATACCGATTGCCGCCGCGAGACCGTAGTCCTGCGAGTTCATCGACAGGGTGAACAGCCAGGTAACAAGGATATCGGTTCGACCTGCCTGATAGTAGTCCTGCGTGGTAGGACCGCCGCCGGTGAGCAGATAGATGACGTTGAAGTTGTTGATGTTACCAACGAACTGCGTGATCAGCTGCGGAGTGGTTACAAAGATCATGTACGGCAGGGTGATCGCGGTGAAGGTCTTGACAGGGCTTGCGCCGTCGATACGCGCCGATTCATACAGGTCTTCGGGGATATTCATCAAGATACCGGACATCGAGAGAATGGTGTACGGAATACCTACCCAGATGTTGACGATGATGACCGTTGTTCTTGCCATGAGCGTCGAACTGTTGAGGAACTGGATCTCAACCGGTCCTCCGCCGAATAGCCTGGAGATATCGGACAACAGTACGTTGATCGCACCGTTGGTCTGAAGCATCTGGTTCATGAGAAGCAGGGATACGAACTGAGGAACCGCGATCGCAATAACGAACAGGGTTCTCCACAGAGCCTTGAGCTTGATGCCCTTCTTGTTGATCATCAGCGCGACGATCATACCGAGGATGTAGTTGGAGAAGGTAGCGAGCACTGCCCAGATCAACGTCCATTCGGTCAGCTCAAGGAAGGTGGTCGCCTTTTTCGGGGTGTTGACTACGTCAAAGAGCGCCGCGAAGTTCTCCATACCGACCCAAGTGAACAGGGTGCCGGGAGGCATGTGCTGCTTGTCGTAGTTGGTGAACGCGATCAGGATCATGAAGATGAGCGGCAGGATATTGAACACGCAAATCATCAATACCGGGAAGGAGAGAAGCGTGATGTGATACTTGCCGTCGAGGAATTCTTTTGCATCCTCTTTGAGAGTCGTGGGTTTTTCGCCGTTGGCTCTCATCACCTGATGCTTGTAAGCGTCCTTGATGTTGCTGATGTAGATCGCAAACACCACAACGGTGATAACGATGGTCAATACGGAATAGAGCAGGATCAGCATGGAGTTATCGCCGTAAACCTGTTTCGGGATCAGACCGACCTTTTCAACATGGGTCACGACGGTACCAAGGGTGTTGAACTTGGAAATATACTGCCAGCCGAAGAAAACGATGTAGAGAATGTAGAGAACCTCCGCAAGGAAGTAAAGGATACCTTTGTAAATCTTGCCCTTGTGGAGATCGCCCACACCAAAGATCAAATATGATAATTTAGTTGCCCAGTCTCCTTTCACGAAGGTGGTGCCGTAGTTCTTGAAGCCTTTGCCGATGCCGGTGAAGAGTTTTACAAAGAATCTGCCGATAGCCTTGAAAAATCTCCCGATCGCGCCCGGGATTGCCTTGATAAACTTCTTGAACTTGTAGGCAAACCGCTGGAAAGGATTGAGCATTTTATATTCTACGAATGTCATATAAGCTCTCCTTAAATAAATGAAAATCTCTCTTGTCTCTTATTACGGGTTACACCAAACTAATAATATTTTATTACGTTTACGTTTTCCCCATAATAAAACATTATTCGTTTGGTGTAGATAACGCTGTGCCGGAAAACCGGCGGAGCGTCAGAAAACGTAAATCAGGGTGCTTCGGAGCGCCGGAGCGCCCCGAAGCGTATGTGTTTTTTTAGTAACGAACCTAATTCGACCGATTATGCCTCGTCGCGGACGTTAGCGATGGTGTCCTTGAGGAGCTTGGTGAAGTAAGCGGTATCGTCGGGGTTGGTTTCCTCAGCGATGAGCTTGTTGCCGAGGTTGCCCATCGGAGTCCAGAAGGTAGGAGCGATGTTGACCTGAGCGCAAGCGTTCTGAGCCTGCTGAGCGATAGCCTGCAGTACGGGGCTGTCCTTAACAACGGGCATTTCCTGTACAGCCTTGTTGGAGGGACCCCAACCGAGCTTCTCAGCTCTCTGCTGCTGGCAGGTCTCGCCTGCGAGATAGTAAGCGAGGATCTGAGCAGATGCGGGGAACTTGGAGGAAGCGTTTACGCCGATGTACTTGTAACCGAACAGGGAAACGAGCTGCTTCTCGGTACCGTCAACGGTGATGGTGGGCAGCTTGGCAGCGCCGAACTTGTCCTTCAGAGCGTCCTGGTCAGCGGTGGTGTTCCAAGAACCGTCAACACCTGCGCCGAGAGTACCGGTGGAGAAACCGGAAGCGATCTGGGCAACGTTGAGAGAAGTGAAGGTGCCCTTATATTCCTTGATGAGCTTGGAGAATGCCTGGAGAGTCTTGACAGCCTCAGCCTCATCATACTGAGCGAACTTCTGGGTTACGCCGTCTTCCTCAAGACCGTCGATCTTAACGCCGGCGGTGAAAGCGAAGGTGCAGCTGTAGAAACCGTCGCCGCAGTCGAAGATGAACTTCTTGCCGGCAGCCTTACAAGCAGCGAGAACGTCCTCGAGCTTGCCGACCTTATCCTCGGGGATAACGGTCTTGTCGTATACGAGATAGTAACCGTTGTCGTTGGTCTCGGGATAAGCGTAGAGCTTGCCGTCCAGCGTACCGGCGGTAATGGTCTCGGGAGAGTTCATGTCGGTAACGGTCTTGGTGAACGCTACCTCGGAGATAACCTTAGCGTCAACGAGCTTGTTGAGCTGGTCGGATGCAAAGCTGAATACGTCAGCCGCTACGGAAGCGTCGTTCAGAAGCTGGGTACCTGCGTCGCCCTCGCCCTGTGCAACAACCTCGATCTTGGTGAAGGTCTTGTCAGGATAAGCCTTCTTGAAAGCTTCAACCTGCTCTTTGACCAGAGAAACCGCCTTGTCGGGAGCCCAAACCTTCAGGGTGATGTTGTTCTCATCACCGAACAGGGAAGGATCAACCGTGTTGGCGTCAACGGTCATTTCATCGGTAGCGCCGCCGCCGTCGGAAGACGCCGCGGAGCTTTCACCGGAGCCCTGGGAGCTGCTGCCGCCCTGGGAGCTTGAGCTTGCGCCGCCGCCACAGCCTGCGAAGGCAGTCGCGGTCATCATGCCTGCCAATAAAATGGCGAGAATCTTTTTCATTGGAATAGCCCTCTTTCAAAAAAATTTTTTAAAATTGATGGAGCAAATTGCACAAATGACATTCTGCTTCACTAATTAAATAATATCAAAAAACGGAGCAAATTGCAACTACTTTTGTACTTTTTATCTAACTTGTTAAATTGAATTGAAATTTTTGTATATTATTACCTGTAATTTCTCTCGTTTTGCTTTTTATGACGAATTATATGAATAATTTTTGTGCAATATAACCGCTATTCGTTTGTGAAATCTGTGCAAGCAAGGAGTTTTTATTTGAGAAAATAAACCGATTTGTCAATGGAGTTGCCCTCTGTTTCGGGGTTGGTTAGAAATTTTTTTGATTTTTTCGTGAAAATTCACTAATTGTACAAAAAGTCTTTTTTCAAAGGCGGTTGTAATCGGTTTTGGAAGTTGGTATAATGGGAATAGTTATTACTGCGCCACAGCGCAGCTACCTTGGAGGATACCATGAAACTTTACGATTTATTACAGGACGTTTCCTATTCCGCCCTTTCCCCCGCCGATCCCGAAATCACCGATGTGATCTACGATTCGCGCAAGGTCACGCAGGGTACGGCGTTCGTCTGTCTCAAGGGCTACACCTCGGACGGGCACCAATACGCGCAGTCCGCCGTGGAAAAAGGCGCTGCGGCGCTCGTCATCAGCGACGACCTTGATTTTGAAGTTCCGGAAAACGTTGCGGTGATCAAGACCGACGACACCCGTCTGGCGCTCGCACTGATGAGCCGCCGTTATTTCGGCGTCCCCGAGCAGGAACTGATCACCGTCGCGATCACCGGCACCAAGGGCAAAACCACCACTACCGCCATGATCGCGGAGATCTTCTCTCAGGCAGGCATCATGACCGGCACCATCGGCACGCTGGGAATCGTATACGGCGGCAATACCTATAAGACCGACAACACCACGCCAGAATCCTATGAGATCCAGAAAGCCATGCGCAGCATGATCGACGCCGGCTGCAAGGCGATGGTGATCGAGGCGTCGTCGATTGGCTTAAAGCACAGCCGTCTCGCCGGCATGACCTTTGACGCGGCGATCTTCACCAACTTCTCCGCCGACCATATCGGCGGCGTCGAGCATAAGAATATGGCGGAGTACCTCTATTGCAAGAGCCTGCTGTTCCGTCAGTGCCGCAGGGCTGCCGTCAACTGCGACGATCCAACCTGGCAGGCGGTCACCAACGATTTCAAGGGCGATATACTCACCTTCGGCTTCTCGGAAACCGCGCAGCTGCGCGCTAAGAACGACCGTCTCCTCTCGGAAAACGGCTATATCGGCGTTCATTTCGAGACGGAGGGCTTGAAAACGCTCTCACCGGACGTCGGCGTACCGGGCAAATTCAACGCTTACAACGCTTTAGCGGCGATCGCTGCGACTTCGTTCTTTGATATTCCCGACAAAGCGATCCTCGACGGTCTGCGTATCGCGCACGTCAAGGGCAGAGTGGAGCCGGTCAAGGTGCCAGGCAACTACTCCCTGCTGATCGATTACGCGCATAACGCCCTCTCCATGATCAATGTGCTCACCACCCTGCGAGAGTACCATCCCAACCGCCTGATCACCCTTTTCGGCGCCGGCGGCAACCGTCCCAAGGTGCGCCGATTTGAAATGGGCGAGGTCAGCGGTCGGCTCAGCGACCTGAGCGTGATCACCGAGGATAACTCACGCTTTGAGGACGTGATGGATATCATCGCCGATATCGAGGTCGGTCTCCACAAGACAGACGGCAAATACGTCGTCGTACCCAAGCGCAAGGAAGCCATCCGCTACTGTATGCTCAACGCGCAGGACGGTGATATCATCGTGCTCTGCGGCAAAGGTCACGAGGACTACCAGGAGATCAAAGGCGTGAAGTACCACATGGACGAACGCGAGCTGATCGCGGAGATCATTGAGGAAGAGAAACTGGGCTAGG
>CAMKSB010000047.1 GCA_946415335.1 uncultured Clostridia bacterium | reverse complement strand
CGGTATGCTCATGCTCGGCAACCTCTTCAAGGAGAGCGGCGTGGTCGAGCGTATCGCCAAGGCGGCGCAGAATGAACTGATGAATATCATCACCATCTTCCTCGGCACCACAGTCGGCGCTACCGCCTCCGGCACCAACTTCCTCAGACTCGAGACGCTCAAGATCATCCTTCTCGGTCTGATCGCGTTTTGCATGGGTACCGCCTTCGGCGTGCTCTTCGGCAAGATCATGTACAAGGTGACCGGCGGCAAGATCAATCCGCTGATCGGTTCCGCCGGCGTTTCCGCCGTTCCGATGGCGGCTCGCGTCGCGCAGAAGGTCGGTCAGCAGGAGAATCCCGCCAACTTCCTGCTCATGCACGCCATGGGTCCGAATGTTGCCGGCGTTATCGGTTCGGCTGTCGCGGCAGGCGTTCTGATCAACGTCGTTGGTTAAATTACCATATAAAGGAGGCATTTGCCTCCTTTATTTTTTGCCTGCAAGATGTTATAATTCTGGATAAGAATTATAACGCATGACGATTGTTATATAATAGATCAGTATGCTGTTATATTTCTCAGAAAAACAGAGGAAGGATTATCATTATGCCGAAAAATATCACGATCCAAAAGATTTTAGGCATTCTTCTGCACCGCATCCGGTTTATTCTTCTGGTTGCCGTCGCGGCAGGATTGCTGACATTCTTGTATACCAATTTCTTCATCACACCGCAGTATGCCACCTCCGCGATGATTTTTGTCCAGAACTACAGCAAGGCGGACGCCGAGAGCGACGCTGCCAACGCGGCAAAATCGGACGGAAATTCCAGCAACAACGCCATCGCGAAGAAGATTTTCAGCTCGGATATCAGCGGTTCTTCGAACCTCGCCAAGATCTCCGTCACGCTGTTCCAGAATTCCGATAAGATCACGGCGCTGTACAACGGCTGCAAAGTCAGCTTTTCGGTAGAAGAGGGAACCTTTTATATCACCATCTCCGTCACCGGCAGCGATCCGGAAAAATGCGCCAACGTCGCCAACCAGATCGCCGATATGTGCAACGAGGTGTTCCATGACAACTTTGCTTGGGGACAGCTCGGCGTGATCCGTACCGCCAAGGCTCCCGGCGCGCCGATATCGCCCAATAAAATGCAGAATACTTTGATCGGCTTCGCGGTCGGTCTGATCGCTGCCTGCGTCATCGCCATTCTCCTTGAACTGATCGACACCACGATCAAGTCCGACGAGGATCTGGCAGAACTTTACAAGATACCGGTATTCGCGGAGATCCCCGATTTTGAGAACGGAAGCAGGTGACGGCAATGAAAATCAAACTTTCAAAAAAGAATAAAGGCAGCGAAAAGAAGGCGACTTCCAGCGAGGCGCTGTCCGACAAGAGTAAATTTGCCATTGTCGAGTCCTACAAAAGCGCCCGTTCCAATATCATGTTCTCCCTGTCCGCGGAGGATCAGAAGGTCTTTGCCGTCACCAGTTATTCCAAGGGTGAAGGCAAGAGTACCGTTTCCGCCAACCTGGCGATCTCCTTCTCCAAGATGGAGAGAAGGGTGCTGCTGATCGACTGCGACCTTCGCCGTCCGAACGTACACAACATCTTCAAGCTGGAAAACAACATCGGACTCTCCAACGTCATCGGCAAGATGGCGGAGTTTGACGACGCGGTACAGCGCAACGTGCTGCCCTGTCTGGATATTCTCCCTTCCGGCACCATCCCTCCGAACCCTTCCGAACTTGTCTGCTCGCCGCGTTTTGAGAAGCTGATGGCGCGTCTGCAGGAGGAATACGACTATATCATCTTCGACACGCCGCCGATCGGCGTCGTTGCCGACGCGCTGCTGCTCAAGGACATGATCGCCGGTTTCGTGGTCGTCCTGCGCGAGCGTTCCACCACCCACGGCGACATCCAGAACCTGCTCGACAGCGTCAAGCTGGCGGATTCCAAGATCCTCGGCTTCGTCAAGGTCGGCTGTACCGGCAGCAACAAGCGCTCCGGCAGATACTATTACTATCAGTATTATTGATTTGAATTTATTTTCGACAAATGTTTCAACAGACTTACTAAGCAATCGCATGGTAAGTCTGTTTTTTCTTTTCAAAAGTGACGAAATTGCAGGATTTTTGAAAAAGACTTGCATTTTCCGCTTCGCCGTATTAAAATAATAGATACATGACATTGCGAAAAGGAGTTTTTATGATGGAGTATCTGAACGCATCTGCTCAGGAACTTGAGCGCGAGTATGAAAGTCTGAAAAAACAGTATGAGGACGTCAAGGGCAAGGGACTGAGCCTGAATATGGCGAGAGGCAAGCCCGGCAAGGCGCAGCTCGACCTCTCTCTGGATATGCTGGACATTGTCAACAGCAGCACGGATTTTGTCGGAGCCGACGGCATGGACTGCCGCAACTACGGCATTTTGAAGGGCATTGACGAGTGCCGCAAGCTGTTCGGCGAGATCTTCGGCGTGGACAGCGAAAACGTGATGATCGGCGGCAGCTCCAGCCTGAATATGATGTTCGACGCCATTTCCTGCATGATGACCAAGCCGATCGTCGAGGGCTGCAAGCCCTGGTATGAGGTTCCTGACAGAAAGTTCCTCTGCCCGGTGCCCGGTTACGACAGACATTTCGGCATCACCGAGTATTACGGCTTCGAGATGATCCCCGTACCCATGGACGAGAACGGCCCCGACATGGACATGATCGAAAAGCTGGTCGCCGAGGACGACAGCATCAAGGGCGTCTGGTGCGTACCGAAGTACGCCAATCCCACCGGCATCACCTACAGCGACGAGACCGTCAGACGTTTCGCGGCGCTCAAGCCGGCGGCAAAGGATTTCCGCATCATGTGGGATAACGCTTACTGCATTCACGACATCAGCGACGTCCCCGACGAGCTGCTCAATATCTACGACGAGTGCGTCAAGACAGGCAACGAGGATCTGCCGCTCATGTTCTGCTCGACCTCCAAGATCACCTTCCCCGGAGCCGGCGTCGCGGCGATGGCAGCGTCTCCGAACAACATGAAGGTGTTCACCGAGCGCTACAACTACCAGATCATCAGCTACGACAAGATCAATATGCTGCGTCACGTCAAGTATTTCGGCAGCTATAAGGGCTTGCTCGAGCACATGCAGAAGCACAAGGCGGTGCTCGCTCCGAAGTTCGACATCGTTCTCAATACGCTGGAGGAACAGATCAAGCCCACCGGTACCGCGGCGTGGACAAAGCCCAACGGCGGCTATTTTGTCAGCATCGACGTGCTCGAGGGAACGGCAAAGAGAGTGGTCGCTCTCTGCAAGGAGGCAGGACTGGTGCTCACCGGCGCCGGCGCTACCTATCCGCTGGGCAAGGATCCCAAGGACAGCAACATCCGCATCGCGCCTTCCTTCCCGCCGAACGACGAACTGCAGGAAGCGATGGACGTATTCTGCATCTGCGCAAAGCTGGCGGCATGCGAGAAGCTGCTGCAGGGCTGAGATTGTGCAAACGTTCTAAAGATAAATAAATTTGACGAAATATTTGCAATCCCATTGACAATTTGACAAAAAAATCATATAATAACTCTGTTACGTCTGTAAGTATGCGCCGTAACAGAGTTATTCTCGCGCTTACAGACCAAAATAATACGGAGGTTTCAAAGGCATGAAAAGAGTTCCAAAGCCGGTGTTCTTCATTGTTGCTTTGCTGATACTTGCCTTTTCGTTTACTGCGATTTTCGGAGTATCCTACTACTCGGGCGACAACAAAGTTACAGTAATCAAGGGTATCGGCGACATACGATGGGGAATCGACATCAGGGGCGGCGTTGAGGCGACGTTTAAGCCTGCCAACGGCGTTGACGCCACTGATGAGCAGCTCGAATCTGCAAAATCAATCATTGAGCTTCGTATGATTTCACAGGGTATCACAGACTATGAGTTGTACGCTGACAAGAACAGCGACAGAATTATCGTTCGTTTCCCGTGGAAGTCAGACGAAAAAGAGTTTAACGCGGTCAGCGCAATCGAAGAGATTTCTTCCACCGCGCAGCTGACCTTCCGTCCGGGCAAGTCCTACGAGACGACGGACGTGGGTTCTGACGGCAGCTACGTTTACAAGACGCCGACAGGCGAGACCGAGACAGTCCTGATGGACGGTTCCATGGTCGACAGCGCCGAGGCGCAGTACTATACGGATGATAAGGGCAAGGCGCAGTTTGTTGTCAGCCTGACCTTGAACGACGAAGGCAAGCAGACCTTTGCCGACATCACTTCCAAGTATCTCAACCAGACGGTATCCATCTGGATGGATGATATCATGCTCTCTGCGCCCACCGTACAGGCGGTCATCTCCGACGGTAAAGCGCAGATCACCGGTAACTTCACCAACACCGAGGCGTCTCAGCTCGCTGAGAAGATCAACGCCGGTGCGCTGCCCTTCCAGCTGGAGACAGCCAACTACGGCAACATCGATCCCACCCTCGGCGCCAATGCGCTCACCGCAATGGCTTACGCGGCGGTCATCGCGTTCATCGTGATCATGATCATCATGCTGGTATTCTACCGCCTGCCCGGCTTCATCGCGATCATCGCGCTGATCGGTCAGATGGGACTTTCCATCGCGGCGGTTTCCGGTTACTTCCCGGCGATCCCCTCCTTCACCATGACCTTGCCCGGTATCGCAGGTCTGATCCTGTCCATCGGTATGGGCGTTGACTGTAACGTCATCACCGCCGAGCGTATCAAGGAAGAATTTGCCGCAGGCAGAACGCTTGACGGCGCGCTGGAAAAGGGTACCAAGAACTCCCTTTCCGCTATCATCGACGGTAACATGACCGTTGTCATCGTATCCATCATTCTGATGCTGGTATTCGGCCCGTCCAACATCCTTTCCTTCATCTTCGGCGAGTCCACCACCGGTACGATCTATGCATTTGGTTACACCCTTCTCGTAGGTGTTATCTCCAACTTCATCATGGGTATCTTCTTCTCCAGACTGATGCTCAGAAGTATTGCAGGCTTCAAGCCTCTGCGCAAAAAATGGTTGTTTGGAGGTGCGAAAAATGAGCAATAATGTTCAGACCAAGGCAGAATCGCCCATGACTGAGCAGGAAATCAGCGAGAAGTACAATGGCGGCAAAAAAGTCATCGACTTTGTCGGCATGAGAAAGATCTTCTTTATCATTTCCCTTTCCATCATCGGCATCGGTATCATCTGCAACTTCATTTTTGGCACCACGCTGGATATTCAGTTCTCCGGCGGTGCAACGCTGACCTTCAGTTATACGGAGAGCGCTGAGCATCCGATGGATCACAACGCCCTGCATGAGTTCATTCAGGAAAAGACCACCGACAAGATCACCACCGCGTTCTCGACCGACCTGATGGGAGACACCGGCAACAAGGTTTCCGTACAGTTCTCCGGCAACAACTCCATCGAGACCGATATCCAGAAGAATCTGGAAAAGGATCTGCAGGCGCAGTATCCCGACAACGAATTCATCTGTCTCGAGGCAAACTCCGTAGACGCTTCCATGGGCTTCAGCTTCCTGCTCAAGTGTCTCGCGGCAGTTGCGCTCGCCAGCATCCTGATGGTTATTTACGTCACCATTCGTTTCAAGAAGATCGGCGGTCTTTCCGCAGGCGTCATGGCGCTCGTCGCGCTGTTCCACGATGTGGCGATGATCTACTTCCTGTACGTCATCTTCCAGATGCCGATCGACTCGAACTTCATCGCCGTCGTTCTGATGATCCTCGGTTACTCACTGAACGATACCATCGTTATCTACGACCGTGTCCGTGAGCAGAGAAAGCTGATGGGCAGAAAAACAGAGATCGGCACGGTATTCAATGTTTCCGCGACCAAGACGCTCAAGCGTACCATCATGACCTCTGTCACCACCTTCGCGGCGATTTTGATCGTCTACATCATGGCTTCCGTATTCAACATCTCATCTGTCAAGGGCTTCGCGCTCCCGATGATGATCGGTGTTATCTCCGGTTGCTACTCCTCCATCTGCATCGCAGGTCCCCTGTGGGTTATGTGGCGCAGACACAAGGCCGCCAAAAAGGCGGAAGCAAAATAATAACCACAAAACGCTCCCTTTTTGGGAGCGTTTTTTCAACCCTACAATATATTCTCCCATCGCGGCAGTTCGCTGTCGCTGATGGAACCGATCGCTTTTTTGACGGCGGCGCTCTCTGCAAAATACTGAGAAGCGCCGCCGTTTTCGATATGGCTTTTCATTCTTGCAAGAGAGCTGCTCACGCTGTCCACGTAGTCGTGGATCAGCAGGATATCTACCCCCTGCGCCCAGTTTCCCCAGTCCCGTTCCAGCTTTTCCGAGAGCACGCCTGCCTGCCCGGTATCTCCCCGGCGCATATCGCCGTCCAACTCCTCGATCTCCTGCAAAAAGGAATCGGCGCTTTCTTTGATAAAGTTCATTTCAAATATCGCCGCGCTGAGGCAGCCGATCAGCAGCGCCAGCGCAATGATCGTCCGTTTCATGCTTCTTCCTTTCTGATGATCCGGTACGCGCCGCTGCCGTCCATCGTCATGAGAAAGACGGAACCCATCGGAATATGATTCTCTGAAAGAATATTAACGACCTTCCTTTCATCCTTTTGACACATCGACAACCCTTCCCTGAGCAGCTTTCCGTCGGAGACCACGACGGCTTCCGGCTTGTTGTCCCTGATCGTCACCCCGGCTTCCTCGGCGTTCGGTACGCGCTTTTCCGGCTTTTCCAGAATACTCAGCGCGCCGTTCGTCTCCACGATACAGTACTGCACGTCATCGAGAGAAAATACGTTTTGCTGCCGCAGCTGTTCCATCAGGTCGCTGTTCGTCATGCGCAGCCGCTTCATCTGCTTTTGCAGTAGCCTGCCGTCCTCGATGACGACCACCGGATTGCCGCAGACCAGCTTGCGCACCGTGCGGCTTTTCATCATGAGCACGCTCGTCAAAATCTCCAGACCGACGAGCACCATCACCGGGATCATACCGCTCAGCAAGGGCTGCGACGTATTCTGCATGGGCAGTGAAGCGATATCCGATACCACCAGCGTGACGACCAGTTCGCTCGGCTGCATATCGCTGATCTGGCGTTTGCCCATCAGCCGGAGCGCCGCGATTATAAAAATGTACAGGATCAACGTTCGCACGATCGCGATCAACATAACATCACCGCTGTTAGTATGCGCCGTGACAGCGCAATTATACGCGGAATAATCACGAAAAAGCAGTCAATACTGAAAGTGGTGATAACTTTGAAAAATTCCATAAAAGAAATAAAACTCAATCTGCATACCAAATTTGCCGATTCCGCCGACCTCACGATCCGCGAGATCACGCTGAAATCAGCCAACCGTCTGACCGCCGCCGTGATTACCATGGAAGGTCTGGTCGACAAGGAACAGCTCGCCCAGAGCGTGCTCAATCCGCTGATGGTCTACGATTTCGGCAATATGCCGCCGCAGAGGGCAGCGGAGACGATCCAAAATTCCGTCGCGGCGGCAGCGGATCTGGCGGCGTTCACGACCGTCGATGAATTAGTGACCTATATCACCTCCGGCTTTGCCGTTCTGGTCGTCGACGGCGCGGAGATCCTATTCGCCGCCGGTACGCAGGGCTACGCCTTCCGGGGCGTGAGCGAGCCGGAGAGCGAGGTCGTGCAGCGCGGTTCCAGAGAAGGGTTCAGCGAGCCGCTGCGCGTGAACATGTCCCTGCTGCGCCGGAGAATGAAAAGCCCGGAGCTCGTCTTTGAGCAGATGACCGTCGGCAGCGAATCGCAGACGCAGCTCATGCTCTGCTATTTGCAATCGAAGGTCTCCGGTCAGCTGCTTGAAACCCTCCGCAGCCGCTTGAACGCCTGTCGTCTGGAGACCGTTCTCGGCGCGGGCTATCTCTCCGACTATTTAGAGGATAAGAATACCAGCCGCCTCTTTTCCGGCGTGGGCATTTCCGAACGCCCCGATACCGTCTGCGGCAAGCTGACGGAGGGCAGGATCGCCATCATTGTCGACGGAACGCCGGCGGTGCTGATCGTGCCGCGGCTGTTCGTCGAGGAATTCCAGGGGGTGGACGACTATTCCAACCGCACTTATTACGCGACCTTTATCCGGCTGCTGAAATACCTGTCCTTCTTCATCGCGGTCTTCTTGCCGGGACTCTACGTCGCGCTGGCACAGTTCCACCCGGAGTATATCCCCAGTTTCATTTTGATCAAAACCGCCGAGGCGCTTTCACAAACGCCGCTGCCGGTCACCTTGGAGGTGCTGATGATGACGCTTGTCTATGAGATCATGAAGGAAGCCGGGCTGCGGATCCCGAAATCCCTCGCGCATGCGGTCAGTATCGTCGGCGCGTTGGTGATAGGAGAGAGCGCTGTCACCGCCGGGATCATCAGCTCGTCGACGCTGATGGTGGTTGCCACCGCCGCGATCTGCAGCTATGTCACCGCCTCGCTCTATCCGCCGATCATGGCGCTGCGGCTGGTGTTTATCGTCGTCGGCGGTCTCGCCGGACTGTGGGGGATCGTCCTCGCGACGGCGGTGGTCATCATCAGCCTGTGCTCCAAAACCTCTCTCGGCGTGCCGTATATGTCGTCGCTGTCGCCGTTTTCGCTGCGCCGCATGAGAGACGTGTTCCTGCGCGTGAGTTGGAAGGAACTCGGCAGGCACACCATCCGCGTCCAGAAATTCCCCGAAACGGAGGCTGACCATGTCCGCTGAAACGCCGTTTTCCTCCAAGCGCTTCCTTTTAGCCCTCATGCTTGCCGCCTGTTCGGTCATCCTCCTGCAAAACCACAGCCTGTCGGAGAACAGCTCCTTTCTCTTTGAACTGGCAAGCATGGCGGCTGGACTCGCGCTTTGCTTCCTCTGCTTTGTTCCGACTCTCCTGCTGAGAAAGCTGCGCAACGCCGATATCCTGCAGCTTTCCGCACGTTCGCCGGCGGTTGTCAAGCTGCCTGTCGCGGTGTTTTACGCCGGCTATTTCGTCTATACCGCGCTGTACTTTCTGATCCCCTACACCGATATGTTTCACGCCAAATACTATCCCGGCGTGAGCCCCTGCCTGATCACGGTCGTTCTGCTCGGCTGCTGCGTGTATGCCGCCGTCAAGGGCGTCAACGTGATCACGCGCTTCGGCATCTTCCTCTTTCTCTTTGCCATGCTCACGAATATCCTCATGTTCGGCGGCAACCTGACCGCCTTGGAACTGACCGCCGACAGCCTATCATGGCAGGGGAGTACCGATGATTTCTGGCAGAACACGCGCTATTTTCTCACCCCGGCATTCATTGCGGCGGTTTTTGCCTGCCTGAACGCCGAGACAAACAATTTCCGTCTGCGGCAGCCGGTATGCGCCCTGCTGTTCACCGGGCTGAAATACGCGGCGGTGCTGTTCTTCATCCGCTTTGCCGTCGGCGCCTATGCCGGACGACAGGAATATCCGACCTTTGTGCTGTCAAGAACCGCGCATTTTGACCGCTTCGCCGGCGTGGAGAGCTTCTATCTGGCGCTTGCCACCATGTCGGTATTCATGATCGTCTCACTGCTGCTCTGTTGCGTGACCAAGGCGGCTGACCGGGAAAAGAACCTGAAAACCGTCGTGCTGTTCACCCTGATTTTGCTGGCGATGTACACCGTGTCCGCCTATGTTAATTCTGTAAAAGAAATATTGACTAACCAAAACGTCTTTATCATCTTTACCGGTATCGCGTCGCTGCTGCCGTTAGCCGGACTGATCGGAGGGAGGAAGTCAAATGCGCCGACTCTTGTGCATAGTATGTAGCATGGCGTTTCTGCTGACGGGCTGCAGCCATTCCCGTCAGATCGAGAGCGCCGCGATCATCGAAAACGTTACGGTCGACCGTCAGGACGGCGGACTGGTCTATACCTTCTACCGCCTGACAAGCGGCGACGACCCTTGGGGGATCGCCGTCAGCGCAAAAAACTTTGAGGAAGCCTGCCGGCTTGCCTCGGAGGAATATATTCCCAACCTCTCGCTGTCGAAGCTGGAGCTGCTCCTGATCAGCGAAGACGCGGCGGAAACGGTGATGACAACGGATCTGCCGTATATCTCCACCCAGCCGTTTTTCTCGCCGGTTGCCTATCTCACGCTCTGCGACGACCGGACCGTGGACGCGTTCCGAAAGACGAACCGGACGCAGCGATTGATCGAGCAACAATTAATTCTTTTGAAGAATCATAACCCGTCCGTCAGCATAGATTACCTCTCCGTATTCAATCATCTCGCCGCCGATCGCGCGGAAGGCTTCCTCGTTCCGTTTATTTATTCTGATAAAGAATTAAAAATAGCGGAATATCGCCTTCACGCAAAAAAAATGACGGAAAATCACTAAAATAATTCATTAAAAGACTTTATCTCTGCCGCAAAATGTTGTATAATATAACATAACTGTAAAGTGGTTAATTATACGATTTTTAAAAGGCGGTGGCTGTATGTCTGAATTTTCGGTACCCTTATCTCAAATCGTTGACAGTCTGGGACTGGAAAAGGTTTACGTGGCGGATAATTATGAGCAAACGAACATTTCCACGGTCGAGATCAACCGACCGGGACTGGAGCTGACGGGATATTTTGAGTTTTTTGACAACAAGCGTATCCAGGTGCTCGGCAACACGGAATTTGCCTATCTCGGCCGTTTCGGCTCCGAGGCGCAGAAGATGGTCATTGAATCCATTTTCAGCTTCGGACCTCCGGCAGTGATCATCTGCCGCCAGATCGAGCCGACCAACGTGATCTTGGAAAGCGCCAAGCTGCACAAGGTCTCGATCTTCGCGACGGATGAAAATACATCCGATCTGACGGCGCGTCTGGTACAATTCCTCAACCGCGAACTCGCGCCGCGTATCACGCGGCACGGCGTTCTGGTCGAGGTCTACGGCGAAGGCTGCCTGCTGACCGGCGACAGCGGCGTCGGTAAAAGCGAGACTGCCATCGAGCTGATCAAGCGCGGTCACCGTCTTGTCGCGGACGACGCAGTGGAGATCTTGCGCACCAACGTCAACACGCTCATCGGTCAGTCGCCGGCGAATATCCGCCATTTCATCGAGCTGCGCGGCATCGGCATCATCAACGCGCGCCAGCTCTTCGGCATGGGCGCCATCAAGACGCAGGAGAAGATCGACATGGTCGTCAACCTCGAGATCTGGGATAACCAGAAGGTCTACGACCGCATGGGACTCGACCGCGAATACATGGAGATCCTCGGCGTAGAGGTTCCGACGATGACCATCCCGGTCAAGCCCGGACGAAACCTCGCCGTCATCATCGAGGTCGCCGCCATGAACAACCGTCAAAAGAAAATGGGCTACAATCCCGCGGCAGATCTGCTTGTCAGTCTGGGCATGGATATGTCAGCCGTACCCGCGCCGGAGAAAACCATCGTCGGCAAATGGGAATAAAGGAGTA
>CAMKSB010000046.1 GCA_946415335.1 uncultured Clostridia bacterium | reverse complement strand
TTCAAAGGCTCTTGCCAATTCGCTGCGCTGAATGGAAATGTTTTTTTGTACACCGAAAATATCACAGAAGGTCAAACGGATAAATTTAACGTCCTCTTCCTCGATGTATTTCATCAATTCCTGTTCAGTCGTGTTCATTTTTCTACCTCGTTTCTTGTATGGTAGAGAAATAGCAGTATGGGAGCTTTTGCTTTTTTGTTCATCTTAGTCTTGCCGAAAAAATAAAAAGGCGACATTCAGAACTTTGTCCCAAATGAACGCCTTTGTTCATTATCTTTCATTGTCGTAAATGCAGCCTTTTTTTGAATCAACAAAACCATCAAATTGATTACTTGTAAAAACAAAAAAAGTGCCACCTATGACTTATAGTCGTCGTAAGTGAACACCCTTGCTCTGTAATTACTCTATCATACAAATTCCTTTTTGTCAATCCTTTTTTGAAATTTTTTAACACGAAAAAATAAAATGCGACCTGTGTGAAAAATCCTTCAAAAACGGGTCCTGGAGAAAAGCAGTGCAAACGTGTTCATGCGCCGGTCTGTTCTTTTGTCGGATACAAAATGATCTCCAATCTTATTATATGTCCTGAAAATAGATTTGTCAACGCCAAAATGCAACAAAACTATCAAGATTATTCACATAACACAAAAATATAAGCAAAATACAAAGAAATAATTGCGAATTATGCAAGATTGAAATATATTCTTGCAAGACTATTGACAAACCAAACCGCAGGCGTTATAATAGCCCCAACGACAGCAAAGGTGTTGACGGGTTACGATCCGTTGACGCCTTTTTGTTTTAAGTAGACAGGAGTGATAGAAATGACAAATGTTCCGGAATTATTTGGCAGCATGGTGTTTAACGAAAAGGTCATGCGCGAGCGTCTCCCGAAGGCGACCTATCTTGCGCTGAAAAAAACCACCGAGAGCGCCGAACCGCTGGACGAAGGTATCGCCAATGTCGTCGCAGCCGCGATGAAGGACTGGGCTGTTGAGCTCGGCGCAACGCATTTTACGCACTGGTTCCAGCCGATGACCGGCGTGACGGCAGAAAAGCACGACAGCTTTATCCAGCCCTGTGGAAGCGGCGTGATCATGGAGTTTTCCGGCAAGGAGCTGATCAAGGGAGAGCCCGACGCTTCGTCCTTCCCGTCAGGCGGTATTCGCGCGACGTTTGAAGCGCGCGGCTACACCACATGGGATCCGACCTCGCCTGCGTTCGTTCGTGACGGAACACTGTATATTCCCACCGCGTTCTGTTCCTATACCGGCGAAGTCCTCGACAAGAAAACCCCGTTGCTGCGTTCCATGGAGAGACTGAGCGCCGAGGCGGTCAGGATTCTGCATTTGCTCGGCAAAACAGACGTGACGCATGTGGCGACCACCGTCGGACCGGAGCAGGAGTATTTTCTGATCGACAGAGACTTATATAACCAGCGCGTTGACTTAAAAATGACCGGCAGGACGCTGTTCGGAGCAAAAGCGCCGAAGGGGCAGGAGCTGGAGGATCATTACTTTGGCTCCATCAAAACCCGCGTCGCCGCCTATATGCGCGATCTGGACAAGGAGCTTTGGAAGCTTGGCGTTCTTGCCAAGACAAAGCACAATGAGGTCGCGCCGTCGCAGCATGAGCTCGCGCCGATCTTCTCGACCTCCAATATCGCGACCGATCACAATGAGCTCACCATGGAGGTCATGCAGAAGGTCGCGGAGAAGCACGGTCTTGTCTGCCTGCTGCATGAGAAGCCCTTCGACGGAATCAACGGTTCCGGCAAGCACAACAACTGGTCGATCTCCACCAACACGGGCGAAAACCTGCTTTCTCCCGGCAAGCATCCCGAAACGAACACCCAGTTCCTGCTGTTTCTCGCGGCGATCGTCAAGGCGGTCGACGAGTACCAGGATTTGCTGAGGATCACCGTCGCTTCCGCGGGAAATGACCACCGTCTGGGCGCCAACGAAGCGCCTCCGGCGATCATCTCCATGTATCTCGGCGACGATCTGGACGCATTGGTGCATTCCATCATCAACGGCGATGACTACCACAGCCACAAGGCTTCGCGCATGCAGACGGGCGTCGGTGTTCTGACCGATTTCAAAATGGATAATTCCGACCGTAACCGAACCTCGCCCTTTGCCTTCACCGGCAATAAATTTGAGTTCCGTGCGCTCGGTTCTTCTCTCAATATCGGTTGCCCGAACTACATGCTGAACACCATGGTAGCCGAGGAGCTGTCGCAGTTCTATGACCGCCTGAAAGACGCGTCCGATCTGGAGACCGCCGCCAAAGCGCTCATCAAGGACGTCCTGACCGATCACCAGCGGATCATCTTTAACGGCGATAACTATTCTGACGAATGGGTTCAGGAAGCGGAACGAAGAGGTTTGCTGAACCTCAAAACGCTTCCCGATGCGTTCGATCATTTCCTCGATGAGAAGAATATCCAACTCTTCACCAAGAACAACATCTACTCGGAAGGCGAGCTTCGTGCGCGTTGTGAGATCGAGTTTGAAATGTACGCGAAGCAGATCAATATTGAGGCGCTGACCATGCTTCAAATGGCACGCCGCGACATCATGCCTGCCGTGTCGGAATACATCCATGAATTGTCCGATACTGCGGTCGCCAAATGGGTGATATCACACGACATTTCCATCAAGGCAGAGGAAAAACTGATCAAAAGCCTGTCAAAGCAACTCGAGCAGTTCTCTGATCTGACAGACGAATTATCGGAAGCCGTCACCAAGGCAGCTTCCGTCAGCGATCCGCAGGAAAAGGCGCACTACTATCAGCAGCACGTCCTTTCCAAGATGAACGAACTGCGGAAAATCGGTGACAGCATGGAAACAGATACCGCCAAAAAATACTGGCCGTATCCTTCCTATACCGATTTATTGTTTGGCGTATAACCAAACAGCTTAACCTATTAACGCAACGGCGCGTTTCCCCTAAGGGGGAGATGTGCCGTTTTGTTTATAAAAAACATTTGGAGTGATTAAGTATGAATGAAGCAATCAAGGAACTTGTCACACAGTTGACAAACGAACAGCTATTTGCCGTCTGGTTTTTGATCGGCGCGGCGCTGGTGTTCTGGATGCAGGCAGGCTTTGCCATGGTTGAGGCTGGCTTTACCCGAGCCAAAAACACCGGCAACATCATCATGAAAAACCTGATGGACTTCTGTATCGGCACCGTCACCTTTATCCTCATCGGCTTTGGTTTGCTGATGGGCGAGGATCTGGTCGGCTTGATCGGAAAACCCGGCTTTGACCTGTTCACCTCTTACGCGAATTTCGATTTTTCGAGCTTCGTGTTCAACCTTGTATTCTGCGCTACGACGGCGACGATCGTGTCCGGCGCGATGGCGGAGCGTACAAAATTCCTGTCCTACTGCGTGTATTCCGGCATCATCTCAGCCGTGATCTATCCGATCGAAGCGCACTGGATCTGGGGAGGCGGCTGGCTCAGTCAGCTCGGCTTCCACGACTTTGCCGGCTCCTGCGCGATCCACATGGTCGGCGGTATCTCGGCGCTGATCGGCGCGAAGATCCTCGGCGCACGTATCGGCAAGTTCAAGAAGGACAAGAACGGTAACGTCAAGGTCGGCGCGTTTCCCGGTCATAATATCGCGCTCGGCGCGCTGGGCGTGTTCATCCTCTGGCTCGGCTGGTACGGCTTCAACGGCGCTGCGGCGACTTCAGTTGAGCAGCTCGGTTCCGTCTTCCTGACAACGACGGTTTCTCCCGCGATCGCGACAGTGGTGTGTATGATTTTTACATGGCTGAAATACGGCAAGCCCGACGTCAGCATGTGCCTGAACGCTTCCCTCGCCGGACTGGTCGCCATCACCGCCGGCTGTGACGTCACCGACGCCCTCGGCTCCATCGTTATCGGCGCGGTCTCCGGTCTGCTCGTCTGCTTCGGCGTTTGGCTGCTCGACTATAAGCTGCACATCGACGACCCTGTGGGCGCCGTCGCGGTACATATGCTCAACGGTATCTGGGGCACGCTCGCCGTCGGTCTGTTCGCGACTGATTCTGCTCCCGGCTATTCCATCACCAACGCGGCAGGCAAAACGCTGACCGGACTTTTCTATGGCGGTGGCTTTGAACTGATGGGCTTGCAGCTGCTCGGCTTCGGCGCTGTCGCGTGCTGGACATTCGTTACCATGACCTGCGTATTCTTCCTGATCAAGAAGATCTTCGGTCTCCGCGTATCTCGTGAGGAAGAAACCCGCGGTCTCGACGTCACCGAGCACGGTATGCCTTCCGCTTACGCCGGATTTTCCATGGTTCCCGAATATATCGAAGAGGGCAGCGCGCCTGTGCTTGTCAGCGGCGATACCCCTGTTGCCGAGGCGGTAACGGTCAAGAAAATGCCTTCCTTTGATGACGGCAGACCGAAGATCAGCAAGGTGGAGATCGTCTGCAAGGAAGCCCGTCTCGAAGCGCTGAAAAACGCGATGATGGAGATCGGCATCACCGGCATGACCGTCACCCATGTTCTCGGCTGCGGCATTCAGAAGGGAACGCCCGAATACTACCGCGGCGTACAGATCGAAGCAAACCTGCTGCCCAAGGTTCAGGTGAACATTGTCATCTGTACCGTGCCGGTGAGCAGGGTGATCGAAACGGCGAAAAAGGTGCTCTATACCGGCCATATCGGCGACGGCAAGATCTTCGTCTATGACGTCGAAGAAGTCGTCAAGGTCAGAACAGGACAGACAGGCGTAGAAGCCATGGAGAATTTTGACTCCATCTGATCTGCGGTTGCGGAAGCTTCAATCATTCGCAGGAATTTTTTTCAGATTGCACTTTTGCTTGACAATGCACCCGTGGTAGACTATAATAGCGGTGTTAACTGGCAAGGGCGTCGGAACGTTTTGTTCCGGCGCCCTTTTATCTTTTTTTCGAATGGAGAATAATTATGTGCGGAATAGTTGGATATGTCGGTCACCGCGACTGCACGGACATGTTGGTTTCGGCGCTGAGCGAAATGCTCATGCCGATGGTCGCCACGGTTCCCATGCAGCTTTTGGCATACTATACCTCGGTAAACAAGGGCAACGACGTTGACAAGCCGCGCAATCTCGCAAAATCCGTCACGGTCGAATAAGATTATTTAAAAAAACTATTGACAAATAAGCTCTATAGGCGTATAATGCGGAATGTTGAGGCAAGGGTGTCTCAGACAAGAAAGTCTGAGGCACCCTTGTCTTTTTTTCATTTTGGAGGAATCAATAAATACAAGTTGGAGGAAAAAACAATGTCTTATGTTGATGAAGTGCTGGCTAAAGTAAAAGAAAAAAACGCAAACGAACCTGAGTTTTTACAGGCGGTGGAGGAAGTGCTGAACTCTCTTCGCCCTGTGATCGCGGTAAACGAAGAAAAATATAAAAAGCTCGCGCTCTTAGAGCGCCTTTGCGAGCCGGAGCGTCAGATCAAGTTCCGTGTTCCGTGGATTGACGACAACGGACAGGTTCAGGTAAACACCGGCTACCGCGTACAGTTCAATTCCGCGATCGGTCCTTATAAGGGCGGCATCCGTCTTCATCCGTCTGTATACATCGGTATCATCAAGTTCCTCGGATTTGAGCAGATCTTCAAGAATTCCCTGACCGGCTTGGCGATCGGCGGCGGCAAGGGCGGTTCCGACTTTGACCCCAAGGGCAAGAGCGACAACGAGATCATGGCGTTCTGCCAGAGCTTCATGACCGAGCTCTGCCGTCACATCGGCGCAAACACCGACGTTCCCGCAGGCGACATCGGCACCGGCGGACGTGAGATCGGTTACATGTACGGTCAGTATAAGAGAATCCGCAACCTCTACGAAGGCGTTCTCACCGGCAAAGGTCTGAGCTTCGGCGGTTCCTTGGCGCGTACAGAGGCGACCGGTTACGGCCTTCTCTATCTCACCAACGAAATGCTGAAATCAAACGGCATCGATATCGCCGGCAAGACCATCTGCGTTTCCGGCGCAGGCAACGTCGCTATCTACGCGATCCAGAAGGCACAGCAGATGGGCGCCAAGGTGGTTACCTGCTCTGATTCCACCGGCTGGATCTACGACGAAGAGGGCATCGACGTAGCGCTTCTCAAGGAGATCAAGGAAGTCAAGCGCGCTCGTCTTGATGCGTATGCTGCAGCCCGTCCTTCTGCCGTCTATCACGACAAGAAAGCGGAAGGCTCCAACGTTTGGGATACTCCCTGTGACGTGGCGCTTCCCTGTGCTACCCAGAACGAGCTCGGTATCGACGACGCGAAGAAGCTGGTTGAAAACGGCGTTCTCGCGGTTGCGGAAGGCGCGAATATGCCTACCACACTGGAGGCGACCGAATACTTCCAGGAGAAGGGCGTTCTCTTTGCACCCGGCAAGGCGGCTAACGCCGGCGGCGTAGCTTGTTCCGCACTGGAGATGAGCCAGAACTCAGAGAGAATGATCTGGAGCTTTGAGAAGGTCGACAAGAGCCTCGAGAGCATCATGATCAACATCTTCCACAATATCGACGCAGCCGCAGAAAAGTACGGCTTCAAGGGCAACTATGTTGTCGGCGCGAATATTGCCGGCTTCGAGAAGGTGGCAGACGCCATGATCGCTCAGGGCGTGGTCTGATCATTCATCAACGTCATTTTAGACTGACATCGGGGATTGCTTAACCGATAAGTCAATAAGCGCACTCTCCTTTATACGAAAGAGAGTGCGCTTTTTTATAAAAACGGAGGAAAAGTTTGGAGGAAACATAATGGAAAATACGATTAACCTGTCTTTGTTGGATGGCGTTCTCAGCGAATACGCTGAGGTCAAGGGTAGCCTGATCACCATCCTTCAGCACACGCAGGAGATTTACGGCTATCTGCCCAAGGAAGCGATCGAGCTGATCTCCGAAAAAACGGGGATCGCCACGTCCGAGATCATGGGCGTCGGAACCTTTTACACCCAGTTCCGCTTTGAGCCTGTCGGCAAATATCTGATCATGCTCTGTCAGGGTACCGCCTGCCACGTCAATTCTTCGGAATTGATCCTGCAGACCATCAGGGACGAGCTGGGCATCGACGACGGACAGACCACTGAGGATGGCTTATTCTCGCTGAAATGCGTCGCCTGTCTCGGCTGCTGCTCACTGTCCCCGGTCATGATGGTGAACGAGGACACCTACGGCAGCTTAACGCCTGACAAGACGAAAAAGATACTGAAAGAATTACGGGAGGCGGCACAGTGAAGATCGTTATCGGACAGGGCTCCTGCGGCATTGCCGCCGGCGCCGAAAAAGTGAGAAAAGCATTATTGAACACCAATCTGAACGCCGGGGATATCAGCATCACCGGCTGTATCGGCATGTGTTATTTAGAGCCGATCGTCGATATCTATGATGACGACAACAACCTGACAAGACTTGTCAAGGTCAGCGAGAACGACGCGGAAGCGATCGCCAACTTCGTCAGCAGCGGCGATCAATCCGCCATTGAAAGCCTGATCGTCACCGACGAGGACAGTGAGTTCTTATCCAAGCAGACAAGGATCGCGCTGCGCAACTGCGGTATCATCAATCCCGACGAGATCGGCGCATATATCAACGCGGACGGTTACACGGCGCTCAAAAAAGCGCTCGGTATGTCGCCCGAAAACGTCATAGAGATCATCAAGACCTCCGGCCTTGCAGGACGCGGCGGCGCAGGCTTCCCGACATGGTTCAAGTGGAACGCCGCGCGTCAGAGTGAGGGAGAGGAAAAGTACCTGATCTGCAACGCCGACGAGGGCGACCCCGGCGCGTTCATGGACAGAGCGGTCATCGAATCCGATCCGCATAACCTCATCGAAGGTATGCTCATCGGCGCTTACGCGATCGGCGCAAAGCACGCGGTCGTCTACGTCAGAGCGGAATATCCGCTTGCCATCAAGCGCCTGAAAAATGCGATCGCACAGGCAACCGAAGCCGGCATCATCGGCAACAACATCTTCGGCACAGACTTCTCCTGCGACTTTATGATCAAGGCAGGCGCAGGAGCCTTTGTCTGCGGCGAGGAGACCGCGCTGATCGAATCGCTCGAGGGTCACAGAGGTATGCCGCGGTTGAAGCCGCCGTTCCCGGCGCAGTCCGGCTTCTGGAGAAAGCCGTCCAACATCAATAACGTCGAGACCTTTGCCAACGTCGCGTGGATCATCAATAACGGCGGCGAGGCGTTCGCGGCAATGGGTACCGAGGGCTCAAAGGGCACCAAGGTATTCGCCGTGACGGGCAAGGTCAAGCGTTCCGGATTGGTCGAGATCCCGATGGGCAAGACCTTGCGCGACGTGATCTTTGACATCGGCGGCGGTATGAAAACCGACAAGCCTTTCAAGGCTGTCCAGATGGGCGGACCTTCCGGCGGCTGTATCCCTGCCGATCTGATCGACACCGTGATCGACTACAAGGCGCTCGGCGCGACCGGCGCGATCATGGGCTCCGGCGGCATGGTCGTCATGGACGAGAGCACCTGCATGGTCGGCATGGCGAAGTTCTTCCTCGATTTCACCGCCAAGGAAAGCTGCGGAAAGTGCATCCACTGCCGTATCGGCACCAAGCGTATGCTTGAAATGCTCGAGCGCATCACCAAGGGCGAGGGTAAAGAGGGCGACATCGAGCTGCTCGAGGAACTCTGTTACTCCGTCAAGGACGGAGCGCTCTGCGGTCTGGGACAGACGGCTCCCAACCCCGTACTCACCACCATCAAGTATTTCCGCGACGAGTACGAAGCGCATATCAACGATAAAAAGTGTCCTGCCGGCGAGTGCAGCGACCTGATCGAATACAAGATCATTGCCGACAAATGCCGCGGCTGTACGCTCTGCGCGAGAAATTGCCCGGTCAACGCCATTAGCGGCACGGTCAAGAATCCCCATACCATTGATACATCCAAATGCATCAAGTGCGGAAAATGCTACTCGGTATGCAAATTCGGCGCGGTAGTCAAGGAATAAGGAGGGCTGAACATGATACATCTTACAATCAACGGAAAACAAATCACAGCCCCGGAAGGCGCTACGATTTTAGAAGCGGCAAAGCAGAACGATATCTACATTCCCACCCTTTGCTACGACGAAGCGGTGGAGGTTTACGGCGCGTGCGGACTGTGCGTGGTAGAAGCCGAGGGGATCCCCAAGCTGCTGCGTTCCTGTTCGGCAAAGGTCAGCGAGGGCATGGTGATCAACACCGAGAGCGAGCGCGTCGTCCAGTCCCGAAAGGTCGCCATGGAGCTGCTGATGTCAGCGCATGACGGCGACTGTGTGGCGCCCTGTCAGCTCAACTGTCCGGCACATACCGATTGTCAGGGCTATGTCGGACTGATCGCGAACGGCGAGTATGAGTCCGCCTTAAAACTGATCAAAAACAAGATCCCGCTGCCTGCGTCCATCGGCAGGGTCTGTCCGCATCCCTGCGAGAAAGCCTGCCGCAGAAAGAACGTGGAGGAACCCATCAACATCGCCCAGCTCAAGGCGTTCGCGGCGGATATGGATCTGAAAGCCAACAGCTATCTTCCCGATATCATGGTGCGCACCGGCAAGAAGGTCGCCATTATCGGCGGCGGTCCTGCCGGACTGACAGCCGCCTACTACCTCAACATCATGGGACACAGCGTGACCGTTTACGATATGATGGACAAGATGGGCGGTATGCTTCGCTACGGCATTCCGCAGTACAGACTGCCCAAGGAGGTTCTCGATCAGGAGATCGCTCTCATAGAGAAGTCCGGCGTGAAGCTTGTCAACAATGTCAAGCTCGGCAAGGATTTTACAATTAATTCTTTGAAAGAAAATAACGACGCGGTCATCGTCGCGGTCGGCGCTTGGCAGTCAAGCTCCATGCGCACGCCGGGCGAGGATCTGGAGGGCGTTTACGGCGGCATCGACTTCCTCAGAGCCGTCATCAACGGCAACGCTCCCGTAATCGGCGACAAGGTCGTGATCTGCGGCGGCGGCAACACCGCCATGGATGCCTGCCGGACAGCGGTAAGACTCGGTGCAAAGGAAGTTTACGTCGTCTACAGAAGAACCAGAAACGAAATGCCTGCCGACAAGCTCGAGATCGACGAGGCGGAGGAAGAGGGCGTGATCTACAAGTTCCTCACGAACCCCATCTCCTTCAACGGCGAGAACGGCAAGGTCACTTCCATCACGCTCCAAGTCATGGAACTGGGCGAGCCCGACGCTTCCGGCAGGCGCAGTCCGGTGCCGGTCGAGGGCAAGACCGAGGAGATTGCCGTCGACAGCGTGATCCTCGCCATCGGTCAAAAGCTGGTGCAGGGTGATGTTTCCGAACTGGCGCTGAATAACCGCGGCAACATCGAAGCCGATCCCGACTTCTTCACGACCAATATCGACGGCGTATTCGCCATCGGTGACGCCACCAACCGCGGTGCGTCTATCGCGATCGAAGCTATCGGCGAAGCCGACCGCTGCGCAAAGGCGGTCGACGCGTATCTGAACGGACAGCCGCTCGATACGCGCGTGCCCTATATCAGCAAGCGCGACGAAAAAGCCATTGATTATTCTGATAGAGAAATAAAAAGTCGCCTTACGCCCAAGGTTTTGCCGCCGGATGTGCGTAACAAGAACTTTGACGAGGTATCGCTCGGCTTTACCGAGGAAGAGGCAAAAGCCGAGGCGAGCCGCTGTCTGGAATGCGGCTGCCGCGAGTATTACAAGTGCAAGCTGCTCGGCGTCGCTCAGCTTTACGACATCAATCCCGAGAGATTCCAAGGCGAAATGCCGCAGAAATACACAAGAGATGAAAACGCCTTTATCGAGCGCAACACCGCCAAGTGCATTCTCTGCGGACTCTGCGTAAGAAGCTGCCGCGAGGTGATGGACGTGCATGCCATCGGTTTGATGGGCAGAGGCTTTAAGACCGACGTTTCACCTGCGTTCTCGCTGCCGCTCGATCAGACCAACTGCACCAACTGCGGACTCTGCGTATCGCTCTGCCCGACAGGCGCTCTGACCGAAAAATCATCGCTCCAAAAGCAGGTGCCGCTCAATGAAGATTACACTGAGGAGTTTGTTGAGATCGACGGCAAACGCGCAAGCGTGCTTGTCTCGCGCTATAACGGCAAGGTGCTTCGGGTGATTCCCAACGACGAGCTGTCACGGAGTATGCAGCTCAGCCGAGAGGAGCTTATTGAAAAACTAACCTGATTCTTTCCGAAAGGATAGATAGTAATGATAAACACAGATAACCTACTCTATCGCGAGCAATTTGAACATGAAAACTGCGGCATCGGCGCGGTTGTCAATATCAAGGGTATCAAATCGCACGCAACCGTGGAAAACGCGCTGACGATTGTTGAAACGCTGGAGCACCGCGCCGGAAAGGACGCGGAGGGAAAAACCGGCGACGGCGTGGGTATTCTCCTGCAAATTTCCGACCGCTTTTTTCAAAAGGCAGCCAAGAAGCTTGAAATACCCCTTTCGGCAGAAAGAGATTACGCTGTCGGCATGTTTTTCTTTCCGCA
>CAMKSB010000045.1 GCA_946415335.1 uncultured Clostridia bacterium | reverse complement strand
CTCAATGCGGACGCGCAGCTTCGCGATTTCATAAATAGCCATAGCCAGCTCCTTGTTTTTAGTATACGGTATTATTTTACAATTTATTGATGGGTTTGTCAATGCGGACGATTCTCCCGGCAATGGACAATAAGTTTCATTTGACTTTTCTGCCGTTTTGCGGTATGATAAAAAATGATATTGCCATTTTTATTGCTTATGGCAGATAAATAGTAAAAAACATACGAAAACCGATATTATCTTGCTCTGCTAAGCAGAAAAGGAGACGACATTATGATTTCTACCGTTATCGACCAGACGCTTGGTCTGGAATTCCCGATTTTTCAGGGCGGCATGGCATGGGTAGCCGACGCTTCTCTGGCGGCAGGCGTGTCCAACGCCGGCGGTCTGGGACTGATCGCCGCCATGAATTCCAACGGCGAACAGCTTCGCGCTGAAATCCGCAAGTGCAAGGAAATGACCGACAAGCCCTTCGGCGTGAACATCATGCTGATGAGTCCGTTCGCGGACGAGGTTGCCGACGTCGTGGTGGAGGAAGGCGTCAAGATCGTCACCACCGGCGCAGGAAATCCCGGCAAGTATATGGAAAAGTGGACGGCAGCCGGCATCCGCGTGATCCCCGTTGTCGCCAGCGTCGCGCTTGCGCGCAAGATGGAGAAGATGGGCGCGTTTGCGCTGGTCGCCGAGGGCGGCGAAAGCGGCGGTCACGTCGGCGAGCTGACCACCATGGCTTTGGTGCCGCAGGTGGTAGACGCCGTCTCCATTCCCGTCATCGCGGCAGGCGGTATCGCCGACGGCAGACAGATCGCCGCGGCGTTCATGCTCGGCGCAGTCGGCGTTCAGGTCGGCACGCGCTTCTTGGTGGCGAAGGAATGCACCATCTCCCAGGCTTACAAGGACAAGGTGCTCAAGGCGAAGGACATCGACTCCGTTGTGACCGGCAAGCGCCTCGGCCATCCGGTGCGCTCGATTCGCAACGCCTTCACCAGAGAATACGCCAAGGCGGAGTACGACAGCTCGCGCGTCTCCGACGAGGAGCTCGAAAAGATGGCGACCGGCGTGCTGCGTATCGCGGCGCGTGAAGGCGACGTCCGCAACGGCTGCGTGCTCGCCGGACAGGTAGCCGGTATGATCACCAAGGAGCAGACCGCGCGAGAGATCATCACCGAGATGTTCGAGCAGGCGGAGGACGTACTGAACGGAGCGGCAAAATGGGTAAAATAGCATTGATTTTTTCCGGTCAGGGCGCGCAGTATCCCGGCATGGGCAAGGCGCTCTGCGAGGCTTCGCCGGCGGCGAAGCGCATATACGACATGGCGGACAGCATCCGCGAGGGTACCTCGGCGCAGTGCTTTGAGGGCGCTCAGGAGGAACTCAACCGTACCGTCAACACCCAGCCCTGCGTGTTCACCGCCGATCTGGCGGCGGCATACGCGGTGGCGGAAAAGGGTATACGCCCCGACTGCGTAGCCGGCTTCTCTCTCGGAGAGATCGCGGCGCTCGCGTTTTCCGGCATTCTCACCGACGAGGACGCCTTCCGGCTGGTCTGCAAGCGCGGCGAGCTGATGGACAAGGCGGCGACGGAGAACCCCGGCGCGATGGTGGCGGTCATGAAGATCACGCCGCAGCAGGTCGAGGAGATTTGCGCGCAGTTTGACAAGACATACCCGGTCAACTACAATTCCCCGGCGCAGACGGTGGTCGCTACCACCGGCGAGAACGCCGCGGCGTTCTGCGACGCGGTGAAAAACGCCGGCGGCAGAGCCAAGGTGCTCCCGGTCAGCGGCGCGTTCCATTCGCCCTTTATGGCGGACGCGGCGGCAGGTCTGGCGGCTTACATGAAGGACGTGGATTTCGCGGAACCCTCTGTTCCGGTCTATTCCGACTACACCGCCAAGCCCTACGAGGGCGATTACAGGGAGCTTGTCAGGGCGCAGGTCGAAAACCCCGTGCGCTGGCAGACGATCGTTGAAAATATGATCGCCGACGGCGTTGATACCTTCATCGAGGTCGGCGTAGGCAAAACCCTCACAGGCTTGATCAAACGGATCAGCGAGGACGTCCGCGCTTTCAAGGCGGAAACGCCCGCGGACCTCGAAGCGCTGCCGCTGTGAGAGGTGAGGGTATGAAGCGATTAGTATGCGGATTATTCGCCGCGGCATTTGCCCTCACGTGTTCGGCGTGCTCTTTCAAGCTCAATGTCGGTTCCTCTCAGACGGAAACGACCGCGACGCAGCAGAGTTCGGCGACGGAAGCGGTCAAGCAGACCGAAACGAGCCCCACGGGCGTTGCGGCGGTCAAGGCGGCTGATTATGTCAAGGTCGTCCGCACGGAAAGCTGGACGTCAAACGGCACCGAATTCGAGTGCGTCCAGCCCGAGATCGGGCTCGATTCCGCCGACGCGAAGGCGGCAAACGCGGAGATCGCCAAGATCTGCGGACGCATATTCGACGCGTATGACAAGGGCGAGGATATGCCTTATCTCTCCAAGGGCACTTGGTATGAAGCCTACCTCAACAGCAAAACCCTCAGCGTCGTATTCGCGGACAGGGCGGCGAACAACAATGTGATCGACTACTATGTCTATAATTTCGACATTGATTCCGGCGCAAAGATCTCCGACGACGAGCTGCTTGCACGCGCAGGCTCCGACAGGGAGACCGCCAAGAGCAAGCTGACCGACCGCGTCAACGCGTTTTTTGACGAAAAGATCGCAGAGTCAAGCGCGGCTCCCTCGGAGGTGTTCGAAGAGGCGCGCAGTTATTCCGTCAGCGACGAAAACCTTTCCCAAGCGAAATACTACCTCGCGGACAACAACATCCTGATGGCGGTCTACCGTTACCGCTGGGTTGCAGGCGCGGAGTATTACTATAATCAAACCGGGGTATACCCCTCATTACCTCAATTCTAAGCATGAAAGAAGGCAGAGAAATGAATTTTGAAAATAAAACTGCCGTCGTCACCGGCGGCTCACGCGGCATCGGTCTGGCGATCGCCAAGAAGCTCGCCGAAGGCGGCGCGAATATCGCCATTCTCTACGTCGGCGACGAGAGCGAGGGCTTGAACGCCAAAAAGGAGCTGGAGCAGTACGGCACCAAGGTGGAGCAGTATTTCTGCAACGTCGCGGACTTTGCCGCTTCCAAGGAGGTCGTCGACAAGGTGATCGGGGACTTCGGCGGCATTGATTACCTGATCAACAACGCCGGCATCACGCGCGACAAGCTGGTGCTCAACATGGAGGAGAGCGATTTTGACGCGGTCATCAACGTCAACCTCAAGGGCACCTTCAATATGATCAAGCACACCTACAAGCACTTCATGAAGAAGCGCTTCGGCAGGATCGTCAGCACTTCCTCGATCGTCGGTCTGATCGGCAACGCCGGACAGGCGAACTACGCCGCGTCCAAGGCAGGCATCATCGGCATGACGAAATCCGTCGCCAGAGAGCTCGCCGGCAGAGGCGTGACCGTCAACGCGGTAGCGCCCGGCTATATCGGCACCGACATGACCAACGCCCTTTCCGACAAGGTCAAGGAGACCATGAAGGCGCAGATCCCGGCAAAGAGGATCGGCACGCCCGAGGACGTTGCCAACGTGGTAGCCTTCCTGTGCTCCGACGAGGCGGCTTATGTGACCGGCGAGGTCATCCGCGTCGACGGCGGACTGGCAATTTAAGGAGGGCAGCATGGCAAGACGAGTAGTAGTGACAGGACTGGGCGCCGTCAGCCCGATCGGCAACGATGTTCCCACCATGTGGGAAAACATGGTGAACGGCGTTTGCGGTATCGAGGAGATCACCGCTTTTGATACCTCCGACTTAAAAGTACATATCGCAGGCACGGTCAAGGGCTTTGCGCCTGAGCAATATTTTGAGAAGAGAGAAGCCAAGAAGCTCGACATCTACTGCCAGTACGCCATGGCGGCGGCACAGCAGGCGGTGGACGACAGCGGCATTCTCGGCACGATCGACGAGGATCGCTTCGGCGTGTATATCGGCGCCGGAATCGGCGGTCTGAACACCTTCGTCAACAACACCGTCGGACTTGAAAACGGCGGTCCGCGCAAGGTGTCGCCCTTCTTCATCCCGATGATGATCGGCAATATCGCCACCGGCAACGTGGCGATCCGCTTCAATGCCAAGGGCGTATCGCTCTCCGTGATGAGCGCCTGCGCCACCGGAACCAACTCGATCGGCGAGGCGTTCCACGCCGTCAAGGACGGCTATGCCGACGCGATCATCGCAGGCGGCGCCGAGGCGGTCGTCGCGAGACTGACGATCGTCGGCTTCCAGAACATGAAGGCGCTTTCCACCAACCCCGATCCCAAAAAGGCTTCCCGTCCGTTCGACAAGGACAGAGACGGCTTCGTCATGGGCGAGGGCGCCGGTATGCTGATTTTGGAGGAATACGAGCACGCCAAGGCGCGCGGCGCGAAGATCTACGCGGAGTTTGCCGGCTACGGCAACACCTGCGACGCGCACCACGTCACGGCTCCCGATCCCGAGGGCGCCGGACTTGCCAGGGCGATCAAGATCGCGTTTGACGAGGCGAACGTCCCGGACGACGCGGAGATCTACATCAACGCCCACGGCACCAGCACCCATCTCAACGACCTCACCGAGACCATGGCGATCAAGACCGCTCTCGGCGAGAAGGCGTATGACGCGAGCATCAGCTCCACCAAGTCCATGACCGGTCACATGCTCGGCGCTACCGGCGCGATCGAGGCGATCGCGGCTGTCAAGGCGATCGACGAGGGCGTGATCCCGCCGACCATCAATCTCGACGAGCCGGACGAGGGACTCGACCTCGACTACACCCCCAACACCGCGAAAAAACGCGCGGTCAATGTTGCCGCCTCCACCAACCTCGGCTTTGGCGGCCACGACGCCTGCGTCGTATTCAAGAAAGTTTGAAAGGACACTTTGCCATGTTCAATATAGATGAAATCAAGGAATTAATCGCGCTGCTGGAGAGTTCCTCTCTCACGGTGCTCGAGGTCAAGGAGGACGATACCAAGGTACACCTTGAAAAACCCGGCAACATCACCGTGAACAACACCGGCGTCGCGCCTGTAGTCGCTCCGGCGGCTGCTCCCGTTGCCCCTGCGGCTGCTCCGGCTGCCGAGACAGGCAAGACCATCAACGCGCCGATCGTCGGCGTATTCTACGCTGCTCCCTCTCCCGACGCGGAGCCCTATGTCAGCGTCGGAAAGCGCGTCAAAAAAGGCGACGTCGTCTGCATCATCGAGGCGATGAAGTGCATGAACGAGATCCAGGCGGAGGAGGACGGCGAGATCACCGCTGTTCTCGCGAATAACAGCGAACTCGTGGAATACGGTCAGCCGCTGTTCACCATCAAATAAAAACCAAACTGTAGGGGAGACCATCGGTCTCCCGCAGACGTGCCATGCACATGCTGCAAGGAGAATGAAAGTATGAACCAACAGGAAATCATGAAGATCCTTCCTCACCGCAACGACATGCTGCTGGTTGAGGAATCCGAGCGCGTGGACGAAAACACCGCCAAGGGCAGATATACCGTCAAGGGCAGCGAGTTCTTTCTCAACGGCCATTTCCCCGGCAATCCGGTGGTGCCCGGCGTGATCCTCTGCGAGATGATGGGACAGGCGAGCTGCTGTCTGCTGGCTGACAAGGTGAGCGACTGCACGCCGTATTTCACTAAGATGAACAACGTCAAGTTCAAGAACCCCGTCAAGCCCGGCGACACGCTCGAGAGCGTCTGCACCCTCACCAAGAACCGCGGTCCCTTCTATTTTATCGACGCGAAGGGCTACGTCGACGGCAAGCTCTGCGTCAGCGCCGAGCTGAGCTTCGCCCTGATCCCCAACGAAGAAAAGTAAGGCGCAGCGAATCACTAAGTAAGTATTGATGAAATCGAAATTCGATTGGGACATCAAACCTACCCGTAGGGGACGGCATCCCTGACGTCCCGAAATACCTGATGTTTGGTTCAGCGGGACGTGTAGGAACCCGTCCCCTACGGAAAGGTAACAGGAATTGATCTTCGTTTTCCTAATCACTTACCACTTGTCACTAACCACTAACCACAAACCACTTGCCACTTATCACTTATCACTTACCACTAATATTTGGATGTGAAAACATGTTTTCAAAGATCTTAATTGCCAACCGCGGCGAGATCGCCGTGCGGATCATCCGCGCCTGCCGCGAGATGGGCATTTCTACCGTAGCGATCTATTCCCAGGCGGACAAGGACGCGATGCACGTCCAGCTTGCCGACGAGAGTTATTGCGTCGGCGGCAACCGCGTATCGGAGAGTTACCTCAATATCCCGGCGATCCTGACCGTCGCGGTCGAAAGCGGCGCCCAGGCGATCCATCCCGGCTACGGACTGCTCAGTGAGAACGCCAAGTTCGTCTCGCTCTGCGAGCAGTGCAATATCAGCTTCATCGGACCGACCTCGACCATGATCGCCATGCTCGGCGACAAGGACAACGCGCGCAAGACCATGCGCGCCGCCGGCGTACCCGTTACGCCCGGCTGCGATATCGTCGAGAGCGTCGAGCAGGCAAAGGAAGAAGCCGAAAAGATCGGCTTTCCGCTGCTGATCAAGGCGCGTTCCGGCGGCGGCGGCAGAGGCATCCGCCGCGTTGATGATATGGAGCAGTTCGAGGACGCTTTTCTGTCGGCTTCCGCCGAGGCAAAGTCGGCGTTCGGAGACGGCGCGTGCTATCTGGAAAAATTCATTTTCCCGGTCAAGCACATCGAAATGCAGCTTCTCTGCGACCAATATGACAATATCGTTTGTCTGGGCGAGCGCGAGTGCTCCGTCCAGCGCAAGAATCAGAAGATGATCGAGGAAAGCCCCAGCCCGGCGCTGGACGACAGAACCAGAAAGCAGATGATGCGCGCGGCTGTCAAGGCGGCAAAGGCGGTCGGCTATGTCAACGCCGGCACCGTGGAGTTTTTGCTCGACAAGGAAAATAATTTCTATTTCATGGAGATGAACACCCGTCTGCAGGTGGAGCACGGCGTGACCGAGATGGTCACCGGTCTGGACATTGTGCAGTGGCAGATCCGCATTGCCGCGGGAGCCAAACTCACGCGTACCCAGGACAGCATCTTCACCCACGGCAACGTCATCGAGTGCCGTATCAACGCCGAGAATCCCGACAAGGGCTTCCGTCCCAGCTGCGGCAAGATCCGCCGTCTGCATACGCCGGGCGGCTCCTTCGTGCGCTTTGACACCGCGATCTATCAGGACTATGTGGTGCCGCCGTACTACGATTCCATGATCGGCAAGCTGATCGTGCAGGCGAGAACACGCGCCGAGGCGATCCGCAAGATGAAGATGGCGCTCTCGGAGCTGACGATCGAGGGCATCGACATCAACCGCAATATCCTCGCGGAGATCCTCTCGGACGACCAGTTTGTGTCCGGCGAGTACACGACCGACTTTATGATCGGCTTTGAAGAGAGAAGAAACAAGCAGTAATTTTACAGGCAATACCGCATAATTCAGGTGTGCGGATTGCGTAGCAAGATTTTACGTCAGGTTGTACAAAAAATCGAGGTAAGGCTGACGCCTTGCCGAGACTTTTTTGGACATACTGACGGAATAATATTCAAGCAAGGCGTGCGCCATGAATTGTACGGTGTTGCCTTCATATTGGGAGAAGATTGAATGGACTTTTTTGCTTTTGTAAAACCGAAAAATGAGCTGGAGGGTTCAGCGGAAAAGCAGCAGAACAAGCCGTTTGTGCCCGAGGAAATGTGGGTGAAGTGTCCCAACTGCAACACCCTGCTGCTCACGACGGACATGGAGGAAAATCTCCACGTCTGCACCCACTGCGAGCACCATTTCCGCATGACTTCCAAGCAACGCATCGAGCTGCTCGCGGACAGAGACAGCTTTCAGGAGTACGACGCGCAGCTGCAGAGCACTAATCTTCTCGACTTCCCCGGCTATGACGAAAAGCTGGAAAAAGCAAAGAAAAAAGGCAACGAGTCCGTCCGCTGCGGCGTGTGTACCATGGACAGCGTCAGAACCGTCCTGTGTGTGATGGACGCGGATTTCATGATGGGCAGCATGGGCACCGTCACCGGCGAGAAGATCACCAGAGCCTTTGAGTATGCCACCGAGCAGCGGCTTCCCGTGGTCATCTGCACCGTCTCCGGCGGCGCCAGAATGCAGGAGGGCATCTTGTCGCTGATGCAGATGGCAAAGACCTCCGGCGCGGTCAAGCGCCACAGCGACGCGGGCTTGCTCTACATCACCGTGCTCACCGACCCGACCACCGGCGGCGTGACCGCTTCCTTTGCGATGGAGGGCGATATCATCCTCGCCGAGCCGAATGCGCTGGTCGCCTTTGCCGGTCCGCGCGTCATTGAGCAGACCATGCGCCAGAAGCTGCCCAAGGACTTCCAGACCTCGGAATTTGTTCTGCAAAAGGGCTTTATCGACGCGGTCGTACCGCGTTCCGCACTGAAGAGCACGCTTGTCAAGCTGCTGAGAATGCACGGTTATGAGGAGGTCAAGTGATGTCGAATCCGGCGAACAACAACACCTATCCCGCCTATGAAAAGGTGATGGCGGCGAGAGACGCTGCCAAGCTGACGGCGGTGGATTATATCAGGAGCCTGTTCGGCGACAGCTTCATCGAGCTGCACGGCGACAGGAGATTTGCCGACGACAAGGCGATCGTCGCCGGTCTGGGTATGCTGCATGATACGCCCGTGACCGTCATCGGCATTGAAAAGGGCAGAAACACCAAGGAGCGCATGGATCGCAACTTCGGTCAGGCGCATCCCGAGGGCTACCGCAAGGCGCTCCGCCTGATGAAGCAGGCAGAGAAGTTCCGCCGTCCGGTGCTCTGTCTGGTCGACACCAGCGGCGCTTATCCCGGTATCGGCGCGGAGGAACGCGGTCAGGGACAGGCGATCGCCGAGAATCTCATGGAGATGATGACGCTCAAAACGCCGGTGCTGACCATTTTGATCGGCGAAGGCGGCAGCGGCGGCGCGTTGGCGCTGGCGGTCGCCGACGAGGTGTGGATGCTCGAAAATTCCGTCTATTCCGTCATTTCGCCCGAGGGCTGCGCGTCCATTCTCTGGAAGGACAGCGCCAAGGCTCCCCAGGCGGCGGAAGCTCTCAAAATGACCGCGCAGGATCTGTTTGACCTCGGCGTGATCGAGCGTATCATCCGCCAGCCGAAGGCGGAGGACAAGGCGATGTTCGAGAGCCTGCGCCTGTTGGTGCTGCGTACCTTCGAGAAAAACGCGGCGCTTTCCGACGCGGAACTGATCGAGCAGCGCTATCAGCGCTTCCGCAAGATCGGCACGTCGCATATCAAATAATACTAATACCTAATAAAAAGTAGACAATCTTTGCGGTCTATTTTCCGCAATACTGCGTTGTCGTCCTTGCAAGGCGCCAGCCTTGCTGCGTCCTTCGCCTTGTCTTGCGAAAAATATCCTCGCAAAATATAAGTCCACTTTCTATCAGGAATTAGTATAAAAATGACCGGTTCAGAACGTGAGTTCCGAACCGGTTTGTTGTTTTATCTTTCGGGAGCGGCGGTGGTTGCCGGCGTGTCCTGCCGGACGTCCTTGGGGGAGATCATCATGATCAGCTCGATCGTATCCTCGGAATTATACTTGCCGAGCGTTGTCGTCACGATCAGGTCGTTTGACGGCAGCTTGCCGTCGGGACAATGGAGGAGCAGCGTCAAAACCGCGCTTTCGCCGGGCTTGAGCGTGACCTTACCGTAAACATCCTCGCGCTTTTCGCCGTTCAGACTGTAATAGTAGTCCTCGCAGAAATATTTCGTATTGCTGCACGTCGTATCCATATATTGGTGAGTGAGCTCCCGGTTGGTGTTGTTTTTGATCTCGATATTGCAGCGCAGAAAGCTGCCGTCATTTCCAAGAGCGGAATCCGCGCCGTAGGTGACGGACTGCAGCGTGATCGTGCCGTAATCGGATTCAAGAGGCTCGCCTTTGAGGAGCACTTCCGAATCGGTGACAACGTCGTCGTCATCGTCATATTGATAGCCCACCGTCGGCTTGACGTTCTCGTTGTCCGAATCGAAAACGGAGCTGCGGAATAAGGTCGCCGAGAGGATCGCGATCACGATACCGATCACCACCACGCTGCCGATCACGGACGCGGCGATGATCCAGCCGACGGGCGATTTCTTCGGGAACGGCGGCGCCGGTTGATTCAGGGGCTGCTGCGGAACCGGGGGAGCCGGCGGCTGATAGGGATTCGGCTGTAAAGGAGTGCCGCAGACCGGGCAACAATTGTTTTGCGATTCAAAGCCGCATTTGGGACATTTCATCTTCATACCTCCAAATTGTATGATAGAGGATATTACATGTAAATGATACCGCAAAGCGGAGATAATGTCAAGCACTGTTGCATTATTCGCCGATCTCCGTTATAATAGGGGAAAGGGGCGTGAAAAAAATGAGTATATTCCTGCGAATCCTGGGAGTCGCGGCGGCGGTGGCGCTGATCGTGGTATTCGGACTCCTTCCTTTCTCGATGAACGTGATCAATATCGGCAACATCGCCGGTATCGCGGTGGCGGTATGGCTGCTGTTTTTGAGCCTCAAGCCGTCCGGCTGGTGTTCGTCCGGCGTGCCGAAGGTGCTGTTTCGCACGGCGAACGGTATCTTTATCGCCTTTCTTGTCTACGGGCTGATCATCACCATCACCATGATGACGACCTCCGCGATCAAACCGGCGGAAAACGCGACGGTCGTCTTGCTCGGCGCGCAGGTTCGTCCGACCGGCGAGCCGTCCTCGATATTGAGCGGCAGGATCAAGGTCGCGGAGAAATACCTGAAAGAGAATCCCGAAGCGAAGGCGGTGCTCTCCGGCGGCAAGGGAAGCGACGAGGTCATGTCCGAAGCGCAGTGTATGTACAATGTGCTCACCGCCGACGGCATTTCACCGGACAGGCTCTATCTGGAAGAGCAGTCGACCAATACCACCGAGAACTTCCGCAATTCCATGAAGATCATCGAAGAAAACGGCTTGAATCCCAACCTTGCCGTTGCGACCGACCGCTTTCATCAGGCGCGTGTGCGCATGATACTCTGGCAGCAGGGGATCACCTCTGATGTCGGCGCATTGAGCGCCAACACCAGATGGGATCTGGTCCCGACCTACGTGGTCAGGGAGTGGTTCGCGCTGCCGCATCAGCTGTTGTTCCGTTAGCGACGGAAAAGCCGGTCAGCGCAACGCCGCTGTGATGGCGCACGTTGAACATCTCCCGGTCGACCGGGTCGTCCACCACCGGCGTGTCGTCGCGCGGCGGCAGCTCAATGGGATAGTTTTCCTGCATAGCGCTCTCACGATCAAACAAAAAAAGTACCACCTTTCGTGTGAAGGTGGTACTATTTTTTGCGTTTTGCGGTGGAATATACATCAGATCAGCGGCACGGCAAAGGGAAGCAGTACGTAGATGTACGCGAACGCGAAGCCGAGCAGCACCGAAAACAGGGTTTGCAGCGGTTTAACCCAGAGCACGC
>CAMKSB010000044.1 GCA_946415335.1 uncultured Clostridia bacterium | reverse complement strand
CTGTTACCGAGACTCAGCCTGTAACTGAGACTCAGCCTGTAACTGAGACTCAGCCCACTACTGTAGCACCTGCAACTAATCCTACCTCTGCTACTGTAGAGCCCACAACCGCTCCTGCTACTACCAAGCCCGCTACCTCTGACTCTGCTGCTACACCCAGCAATGCCGGCGGCAGCACCAACGGCAACGGCGCAGTACAGACCGGTTCTGCTTCTATGGCACTGATCATTCTCCTCGTACTCGTTTCCGGTACCGGTGCAATCTTCTTTGCTCGCAGAAAAGAGAGAAAGTAATCTCTGTGGATCAAAAAATAAAAAATTCAGTTAATCGCTGATGATTTTCACCCTCCGGTTTTCCGGAGGGTGTTTTTTCGCATGAAAAGATAATGATAGATGAAAAATATATGAAAATTAATGAAAATTCGTTGAAATAATTTCTCCGATGATATATAATATAAAAGAAATTTTATGATGATGACGACTCATCATCAGCACTAATGTAAGTGAGGATTTTAACCATGAAACGGCTAATTATCAAGCTCTCCGCTTTCACGCTTGTCATGCTGCTGCTGACAGGAACCATGGCTACCGCATTCGCAGAGGAACAGACGCTTACGGTCAACGACGCAGGCACTCTCAAGGTCGGAGACAAGGTCAAATTCACCCTGAATCTCAGCGAGACCAAGGAAGACATCATCGGCTTTGAAATGAGGCTGTTCTATGACAACGAATACCTGCAGTACCAGAAGAATTCGCTGAAGGCGGATAAGTTTGATACCCTCTACTTCAACCAGGACATCGTCGGCAAGATACCGATGAACTGGACGGATATCGGCAACCCTGCCAGCTTCGCGACCAAGGGAGAGTTTTTCTCCTGCGATTTTGTCGTTCAGAAGCCGGGTGAGACCAAGATCTCTTACTTCATCACGGAGCTCTACGGCGACGATATGACCTATCTGAAATCCTATAAGTTCACCTACGATCTCTCCGTCAACGACAAGAAGATTGTCTCCGACGCGGTGCTTCCCATCACCGACGATCAGGAAACCCTCCAGACGCGCCAGAGCACCTTTATCAACTACGTGGACGGCATGGGCGAGGAGAACACGCCCAACAAGGATAACCATGAATCCGTCGTCGGCAAGCAGCCCTCTACCATTCAGGTGATCGAGACGCAGGTCGTCGAAGCGACGCGGTATGAAGCCGTCAACAACGGCGGCAGTAACGGCAACAATATCGTGCTGATCGTTGTGGTGATCGCGCTCGTCGTGGTGGCAGGCGTTACCGCAGCCGTGGTATTATTCCGAAAAAAGGGACAGAAGAACGATAATCCGGAGGAATAATCACCATTTTTAGCGGCGACAAATCCCTACAATTCTGTAATATTTTCTAAAACTATCTTTCAAGATAGGCTTGATTTTTCCGAAATATTGATATATAATAGTACTAACCGAAAAAATCGGAAAATTATTGGAGGAATATAATTATGAGAAAGAGAATACTCAGTGCTGTTCTCGCAGGCGCTCTCTCTGTATCTATGATTGCAGGCAGCGCACTTACTGCGTCCGCAGCAGACAAACGTGACGCTAACGGTCAGTATGCACCCGATGCTTCTACTCAGACTCGCCGCGTATATTTCGCTATGCCCGGTTGCTGGGAGAGTAACTACTGGAAGACCGAAGGCAAAGAGGCTGCCGGCGCTTACTGGTGGACCGGTGAAGACACCATTCCGTGGCTTGGCTATAAAATGGCTAAGGAAACCGGCGAGGCGAATATTACTAACGTTTACACCACCCTGCTTCCCTGCGGCGGTGACAACGCTAACCAGATCATCTTCAACAACTTCGTTGACGGCTTGATGCCCTCTATGGAAGGCTACACCAAGGAGCGTTTTGACGCTGCTATGCAGACCGTTGACGCTACCAACAGCTATTACAACATTGCAGGCTCCGACTATTACAGCAAGGAGCTTTGGATGTATGTTTATGACAAGCTGGCTGAGTTCATGGATTATCCCGCTATCACCTGGGACGCTCCCGAAAATCCCAAGTTCTCCAAGAATGAGCTTGCTCAGACCAAGCCTCTCGTGGCTCAGGTTCTCTCCGAGTACGAAGGCTACACCAATGAGGAATTCATGGAAGAGTTTGACATTCCCGAGTTTGGCAAGTATTCCAAGAACTTCTTCTTTGATTTTGACAACCAGAGCGGTATGGGTCTCGGCTTTGGCGACATGATGTATGTCTGCAACCTCGATCCCTATTCGCTGACTGTCAGTTACACCATGGTTCCCGAAGGTAAGACCACTTTCGGCGGTGAGTACTTCTTCTACTATGGCAACGGCGAGTATGGTACTTGGCCGACCAAGGAACTCCTCAAGGAGAAGACCGGCATCGAGTTCGTTGACGGCAAGGTAGTTGTTCCCGAGAGCGCTAAGGATCTTAAGGTTGACGCTTACGGCAACGCAGTCAAGACCCTGCAGGACGCTGACGGCAACAACATCACTTACATGGTTGCCGGTACCATCAACGGCGAGTATCTGAACAACAAGACTATCCCTGCTATCCCCGAGGATAAGAAGGGCGTCGAGCCTGCTCCTACTGCTCCTACTGATCCCAAGGGTACTGTTCCGGCTCCCGGAAAGGACGCTCAGTCCTCCACTAATGATACCGCTAACACCGCTAACAAAAGCAATAACACCACCAACAACAGCGCTAACGGCAGTGTTGCTACCGGTGACTTCTCCTTCGCAGTTGTTGCGTTCGTAGTTGTTCTTGCCGGTCTCGGTGTATTCTACTTCACCCGCAAGAAGTACAGCAAGTAATTTCTGATTACTGACGATCAACGCCCCCGATTACGGGGGCGTTTTTGTCGCTGTAAGCCATGCTTGATTTTTCAGGTAAAATAAGGTATACTTATAAATAACATACTAATCGCACATCGGAGGAACCATTATGGTGAGGTCGCTGCGGATGATATTTTCCCTGATCTTGACAGGGATGCTGCTGATTTTTCCGCTGCTCAGTGTTCACGCGGAAAGTGCAGCTGACAGCTCACAATTAAATACCGCAGAATCCACGGAAACGCCCTCGTCTACCGTTCCGCCGACCACGGCGGAGCCCACGACCGAGGAAGTGATCCCGGCGGATTTTCCTGCGCTGACGGTCAACGCGATTTCCAACCTGTTCCCGAACTCCTCGGCGGAATACAGCATCACCAAAAAGCAGGTGGAGGTCACTTACTGGCTGCGATCCTCACGGGATATTCTCAGCATTCAGTGGTTTATGACCTATGACCCGGAGGTGCTCACGCTCTCGCCTGAGTTGAATACGCCGGAAATGATCTGTCCGTCAGCCGGCAAGTTCTGTTCGCTGGAGTACGGTGAAGATTTGCTGCGGTTTACCGCCTCGAACACGTCGCTGTTTGACTTTTCCAGCCAGACGGCGCCCTTTGTCCGTCTCGTCTTTGACGTAAACGAGTTGAACCCGGAGATGCCGGAGATCACCAAGGTCGATCTGACCGTGGACGTTCTGATCGCCGCTAAGCGCGACAGTAAAACCGGCTCAGCCATGCCGGACAGCGAGGTGATCATCGTCAACAATTCCGGTCTGAGTCAGAAGGGTATTGATACGGTCTCGCTGAAACGCAGAACCACGCTCACGCCGGGTAATTTCGTGCAGGCGACTCATGACGAACCGACGAATCCCACCACCTCAGCTGTCACAACAGCTCCGACAGTGCCTCCAACCATGGCGCCGACGGCTCCAACGCCGACAGAACCAAAGAAACCCGAGAATGAACCGCCGCTGCAAACCGGCTCGCTGTTCTCCGTTTGTCTGATACTCGGCATAGAGATCGTCGCGACAGGCGCACTCTTTGTCATGCGAAAAAAAGAAATATTGTTCTAAAAAAATAACGCTGCGATCTCAAACGAAATCGCAGCGTTTTTTTAGTTACAGACGAAAAGTCTTTTGGATATCCTTCGATTCGCCGAGAACGAAGGCGACGTCATTCGCCTCAATGACGGTATCGGCAGACGGCATCAGCACCTCGCTGTCCCGCTTGATCGTCAGCACATTGATCTTGTATTTTTTTCTCACGTCGATCTGCGAGAGTTTTTTGCCTACCCATTCTCTCGGGACCTTCAACTCGTACAGATAGATGTCGTTTTCCAAATAAAAATAGTCCAGAATGTTTTCGGATGCGTATTTGGTGGCGATGCGCAAGGCTGTTTGCTTTTCGGGATAAACGACCTCGTCAGCGCCGTTGCGCAGGAGGAATTTCATCTGGACGTCATTCGTCGCGCGTGAAACGACTCTTTTTGCGCCCAGTTCGCTGAGCAGGGAAGTGGTTTCCAGCGAGGTCTGAAAATGTCTGCCCAAGGTGACGAAACAGACGTCAAAATTATCGATTCCCAGCGTCCGCAGGAATTCTTCGTTCGTGCCGTCTCCGATCTGCGCGTTCGTTACATAATCCATGATATCGTTGATGCATTCCTCGTTGATATCTACCACCATCACCTCGCAGCGCATCTCTTCCATGCGCTTGGCGATATGCGTGCCGAATTGTCCGGCGCCGATTATTAATGCCGATTTCATAATGATACCCCTTTATCCTATTGATATATTTTCCAGCGGCTGACGTGATTTGTCGCTGCCGGAGCTTGGCAAGGCGGCGTAGATCAGCGTCAGACCGCCAACTCTTCCGAAAAACATCAGCATCATCAGGATCACCTTTGAGAGCATGGACAGCTTCGTGGTGATACCGAGCGTCAGTCCGACCGTACCGATGGCGGAGCCTGTTTCAAAGAGACAGGTCAGCATCGGCAGATTTTCCGCTCTGCTGATAATGATGCCGCTGGCGAAAAACAGAACCAGATACATGAAGAAGACAACGCCCGCGCTGCGTACCGTGTCCTCCGAGATCCTTCTTTTGAAGCACTGCACGTCCTTTTTCCTGCGGAACACCGTGATGGCGGAAAGGAACAGCACGGCGAAGGTCACGGTTTTCATACCGCCGGCGGTCGATCCGGGCGAACCGCCGATCAGCATCAGAATGACCATGACCGAGATCCCCGATTCGTTCATTTTCGTCAGATCCAGCGAATTGAATCCGGCGGTTCTCGTCGTGACGGACTGGAACAGGGAGCCGGTGATCCTCTCGTGAAGCGGCAGGCCGGGGAATTCGTTGATGAAGAAGAAGATCGCCGGCAAAACGATCAGCAGCAGCGAAGTCAGCAGCACGATCTTGCTTTGCAGCGTATATTTTTTCAGCCTGAATTTGTGCGTCTTGATATCGTTCCACACCATGAAGCCGATGCCGCCGGCGACGATCAGCAGCATGATCACGCTGCACAGGTAGCTGTTGCCGCCGTAGGAGGTAAGGGAAGAAAACTGTCCGCGTACGCCCATCAGGTCAAAGCCGGCGTTGCAGAACGCCGATATGGAATGGAATACAGAGAGCCACAGTCCCTTGACCACGCCAAAATCCATACAGAATACAGGGAACAGCAGCGCTGCGCCGATCGCCTCGACAATGAGGGACATTTTCAGGATAAAGCCGGTGAACCGAACCATGCCGCCGACATGAGGCGCTGAGATCGAACTCTGCATGGTGCTTCTGTGCCACAAGCCGATCTTCATGCCCGATACGCGCATGACAGCCAAGCCGATCGTAATGACGCCCATGCCGCCGATCTGTATCAGCGAGAGAATGACGATCTGCCCGAACACCGACCAGTAGGTGGCGGTATCCTTTACGATCAGTCCGGTCACGCAGGTGGCGGATGTTGCGGTAAACAAAGCGTCCGGGAAAGAGGTGAACTCCCCTTGACGGGAAGATATCGGCAGCATCAGCAAAAGCGATCCAGCCAAAATGAGTCCCAAAAAGCTGATGATGATGACCTGAAACGAAGTGATGTTTCTCCGTTTATTGCGTTTGAATATTTGAATCATTCTTCTACCCCTTGGCATATCATGAATGTTTTTTCACAGCACACGCCGAAAAAGATGACGGGAGAGACAGCGCAGACGCGTACATGAAAAAGAGCCATTCCGAAGAACAGCCCTGAAAGTTTAAGTATAAGATATGAAAGCGTCAGCTTAGTTAGCTCTTGTAACCTTGCCGGAACGCAAGCAACGGGTGCAAGCATATACGCGCTTGGGAGAACCGTCAACAATCGCCTTTACACGCTGTACGTTGGGCTTCCATGTTCTGTTGGAACGTCTGTGTGAGTGAGACACCTTGATACCGAACTTTACATCCTTACCGCAGAATTCACATTTTGCCATGCGTCTGCACCTCCTTAGTGTAATCAAATTCTTTTCCTAACTTTGTTATCATACCAGAAAATCAGGAAAAAAGCAAGTGTTTTTGAAAAATTTCTTAACTTGTTTTTTTACTTGTATTTTATAGCAGGATATTGTATAATACTTATATCTATAATTATCTATTCGGAGGCGGCTATGCTATCACAGTTATTAAGCGGTCATTTTGATCTTGCCAGCATTCTCGCGCAGGTGTTGGCTGTGCTGGTCATCATCTTTCTGGTACTGCCCTTTCACGAATGGGCGCATGCGCAGACGGCGTATCTGCTCGGCGACAAGGGCATCAAGGAACGCGGCAGATTATCGCTCAATCCGCTGAGCCATATCGACCCGATCGGCGCGCTGATGATGATCCTCGTCGGCTTCGGCTGGGCAAAGCCGGTACCGGTGGACGCCCGTTATTTCAAGAATCCCCGCGTCGGCATGGGCATCACCGCCCTGATGGGACCGGTCGCCAACCTTTTCGCGGCGATGGTCGGTATGCTGGCGTTTCAGATCGTCTGGGCAGCTTCGCCCGGCTTTTTCACGCAGAACCAGTTCGGCGGCTACGTGCTGACCTTCCTGGTGTTCTATATCCGTGTCAATATCAACCTTGCGGTGTTCAACCTCCTGCCGATACCGCCGCTTGACGGCTCCAAGATCCTGTTTATGTTCCTGCCGGACGGCGCGGTGCAGTTCTTCTATCGTTACCAGATGATCTTCTTCGCCCTGATCTTTGTCCTGCTCTGGACGGGACCGCTGAGTTATGTGCTCGGCATCCTTTCACGCTGGGTGACTTTCGGACTGTATAACCTGACGGCGCTGCCGTTTCAGGCATTCGGCGTACAAACGGTACCCTTTGTCAACTTCTACGGATTGTAAGCCGGAGGAAGCATGGAGACACAGTTACAATACAAGCTCGACGTTTTTGAGGGTCCGCTCGACCTGCTGCTGACACTGATCTCGAAGAACAAGATCGACATCTACGATATTCAGATCGCCGATCTGCTCGACCAGTACATGGAACAGATCGACAGGATGCAGGAAAACCAGATGGATATCGCCTCGGAGTTTTTGACGATGGCTTCCAGGCTGGTGTATATCAAGTCCGTCATGCTGCTTCCCAAGTACGAGGAAGAAGCCGAGGAACTCAAAAAGGAACTGACCGGTCAGCTGCTGGAATACGCGGTCTGCCGCGAGATCGCCGCCAAGCTGGGAACGATATACGACTTTGATTCCTATATCCGCGACGCGTCCCCGGTGGAGTATGACCTCACCTACAACCGTCTGCACCCTGCTTCGGACATCGTGAAGGGCTATATCAGCGCCGTCGGCAGAGGAAAACGGCGCTTACCGCCGCCGGAACAGGCGTTTTCCGGCATCGTGGCGCATAAGATCGTGTCGGTCAACAGCAAGATCATTCACCTCATGCGCCGTCTGCGGCACGGCAAACGGCTGGAATATCACGAGATATTCGAGGTATGCGAGGGAAAGAGCGAGCTGGTGGCGACCTTCCTCGCAACGCTGGAACTTGTCAAGGGCAAGCGCATCCGCATCGAGGGAGAGGGCGAGAACGCCGTCGTCAGAATGATAGAGGAAAAGGAAACACATGAGTGAGATCAATAATAAAGCCGCGATAGAAGCGATACTCTTTGCCAACGGCGATTCCGTTGACGCGACAAGGATCGCGCAGGCGCTGGAGCTGACGGAAAAGGACGTTCACGCGCTGGCGCAGGAGCTGATGGAGGAATATTCGTCCTCTGAGCGCGGCATCACCATCATCAAGCTGGACGATGCCTACCAGATGGTCTCGTCCAAGGAATACGCGCCCCAGATCCGCACGGTGATGGATCTGCGCCGCAATACGCCGCTGTCTCAGGCAGCGCTGGAGGTGTTGGCAGTGGTTGCCTACAACCAGCCGGTCACCAAGGCGTTCGTCGAACAGGTCAGAGGCGTCGACTGCAGCGGCGTGATCGGCAGCCTGACTGCCAAGGGGCTGGTCGAGGAAAAGGGCAGACTGGAACTGCCCGGCAGACCGCTGCTCTACGGCACGACCGAGAACTTCCTGCGCTGCTTCAATCTGCAGAGCCTTGACGATCTGCCTCCCTTGCCGGAGGACGAAAAGAAGGAAGAACCTCAGGAAGAACCTCAGGAAGCACCGCCGGAAGAAAACTAATCTGAACAAACAGGAGGGGTATTTTGCTGTGGCTTAATATTATCATCGGCATAATCCTCTTCATCTTCCTGATTCTGCTGATCCCGGTCGGCGTGAGAGTATGCTACAATGACGATTTGCTGGTTGAGCTGAAAATCGGCTTCATCAGCATCAAGCTCTATCCGCCGAAGCCCGAAAAGCCGAAAAAGGAAAAGAAAAAGAAGAAGAAAAAGAAGCCCTCTCCCAAAAAGGAGAAGGAGCCAAAGGAAAAAGAAAAGAAGCCCAATCTGCTCAAGGAGAAGGGCGTCGGCTGGTTCGTCGACCTGATCAAGCAGGTCGCGGTGCTCGCAGGCGGCGTATTGAAGGACTTCTTCCGCCGTCTGGTGATCAAGAACATGCAGATCAGTATCACCTATGTCGGCGAGGACGCGCAGGATACCGCCGTCAAATACGGCTATTTCTGTCTGGCGGTCTATCCGGCGGTCAGTATTCTGGCACAGGCGAGCAAGTGCCGTCACTACGGCGTCGATATCGCGCCGAATTTTGACGCGAAGGCAAAATCCGTCTACTACGCCGACGTTTGGGTAAGCATCCGCATCCTCTGGGTGATGGGGCTGGTATTCAAATACGGCTTCCGCGTGATCAAGATCCTGCTGGCGCTTCGGCGCGGAGACAGCTCCAAGCTCGAGCAGTTTACCAATGAAACCAACAATCGTTCAAATAAAGGAGAATGTGATATGGATCATCCCATCGGTAACTTAATGAACATCACCATGGACAAAATCAAGGAGATGGTGGACGTCAACACCGTCGTCGGCACGCCCATCACCTCGCCCGACGGCACGCTGGTCATCCCCGTTTCCAAGGTCAGCTACGGCTTCGCCTCCGGCGGATCCGACCTTCCCACCAAGAAGGAGAACAAGGACTGCTTCGGCGGCGGCAGCGGCGCCGGTGTGACGATTCAGCCGGTCGCCTTCCTGACGGTTCACGAGGGCAACGTCCGTCTGATCAACGTCACCGGCGAAAACAACCCGATCGACGGCATCATCAGCGCGATCCCGAACGTGGTGGATACCGTCAAGGGCATTGTAGATAACCGCAAGAAGAAAAAGGAAGAAGCGGCTCCTGCCGACGACTTCTCCGAAATCACCACCGACGACGTCGACGTATAAATCCCCTCACCGCCGCATAAGCTGTGGTGGAGGTGTGGTGAATGAAACGAGCCGTTTCACTCTTGCTGTGCGTGATCCTCGCGTTTGGCGCGGTCGTCACCGTCAGCGCCGAAGGAACGACGACGGAAGCCGAGGCGTATGTGCTTTACTGCATGGACAGCGGCGAGATCCTCGCGTCGAAAAACGCCGACAAGCGCATGAAGCCGGCGAGTACGACCAAGCTGATGACGGCGCTGCTCACGCTCGAACAGGCGGCAAAGGGCAACAAGACCGTGACCTTCACGGAAGAGATGACCGCCGAGGGCAGTTCGATGTACCTGAAGCCCGGCGAGAAGGTCACGCTCCGCGATCTTGCCGTCGGCATGATGATGTCCTCCGGCAACGACGCGGCAAATGCCGCTTCCGCCGCGATCGGCGGTTCTCCCGAGAAATTCGCCGCGCTGATGAACCAACGCGCCGCGGAGATCGGCATGAAGAACACGCATTTCGTCACGCCGAGCGGTCTGGATGACGACGACCACTACAGCACCGCCTATGATCTGGCGCTGCTGATGGCGGCAGGACTGCGCAACGCGGACTTTGCCCGGCTGACGGCGCAGAAAACTGCCACGGTGGATTTTGCGGAGCCCGCGAATAAGAAGATCACCTACTCGAATCACAACCGTCTGCTCAGCCTGTACCCCTACTGTATCGGCGGCAAGACGGGCTATACCATGAGTGCCGGACGGTGTCTGGTGTCCGCCGCGAGGAAGGACGGACTCACGCTGATCTGCGTGACGCTCAACGACCGCCGCGACTGGGACGACCATGCCGCGTTGTATGATCACGGCTTTTCGCAGCGGTGTCTGTACCGGTCGCCCGACAGCGCTTTTTGCGCGGAGGTGCCGGTCGTCGGCGGCAGCACGGAGGTCGCCGTCGTGATGGCGGATCAGGACTTTTCCTTCCCGGTCAGAACCGGGGACAAAGAGAAGATCCGGCGCAGGATACTGCTCGACAGCTTTCTGTACGCCCCGATCGGCGAAGGGGAAGAGGTCGGCAGGATCGTCTATACGCTCGGCGGCAAGGAGATCGGCGCAACGCCTTTGACGGCAGCGGCTGCTGTGACGGCACAGGCGGAAGAGCCGGGACTATTTCAGAAAATAAAGGAATTTTTTACGCATGGATAAAAAGGAACCCATCAGACTGCAAAAATTCCTCTCCCAATGCGGCGTGGCTTCGCGGCGCAAGGCGGAGGAACTGATTTTGCAGGGCAAGGTCAAAATCAACGGCAAGGTCGCCGTGCTCGGCGACAAGGTGACCGACAAGGATAAGGTATTCGTCAGCGGCAGGCGCATTGTCGCGCCCAAGGCGAAGTACCGCTACATCATGCTCAACAAGCCGCGCGGCTTCATCACGACCATGAACGACGAGCGCGACCGGAAATGCGTCGCCCAGTTGGTCGAGAACGTCGGCACGCGCGTCTATCCCGTCGGCAGGCTCGACAAGGACAGCGAGGGCTTGCTGATCTTCACCAACGACGGCGAATTTGCCAACAAGATCATGCATCCGCGCAATCACGTCTACAAGATCTACCGCGTGACCGTCAGCCCGTCCATCAGCGAGGATCAGCTTGTCAAGCTGGAGACCGGCGTGGAGCTGGACGGCAGAAAGACTGCGCCGGCAATGGTGCATGTGCTGGTCGAGGACAAGGAACAGCGCCGCGTGGTGCTCGAAATGATCCTTCACGAGGGCAAAAACCGCGAGATACGCCGCATGTGTGAGGCGGTGGGCTTGGAGGTCAAGCGCCTCAAGCGCACCCAGATCGGCTTGGTCAAGATGGGTATGCTCAAGCAGGGCGACTGGCGCGACCTGACCGAAAAAGAGGTCAAAAACCTCTTGGCAAGTCCGCTTGCCAACGGAAAGGCGATCTGAC
>CAMKSB010000043.1 GCA_946415335.1 uncultured Clostridia bacterium | reverse complement strand
GATACGCTCGACCACGCCGCTCTCCTTGAAGAGGTTGCCGAGCATGAGCATACCGACCAGCGGAGCCGCGTCGGGAAGCAGAATGGCGATCACGATGACAACGATGATCGGGAACATGATCTTTTCCAGCTTGGACACCGGACGGAGCTGTTCCATAACGACGGAGCGCTCCTTCTTGGTGGTGAGCAGCTTCATGATCGGCGGCTGGATAATGGGCACCAGCGCCATGTAGGAATACGCCGCGATCGCGATGGAGCCGAGCAGATGGGGCGCGAGTTTGGTGGTGACGTAGATCGCCGTCGGACCGTCGGCGCCGCCGATAATGCCGATAGCGCCGGCTTCCGCCTCGGTAAAGCCGAGGAAGATCGCGCCGGTGAAGGTGACAAAGATACCGATCTGCGCGGCAGCGCCGAGGATCAGGCTCTTGGGGTTGGCGATCAGCGGACCGAAGTCGGTCATGCAGCCGATGCCGAGGAAGATCAGCGGCGGATAGATGCCCAGCTTGACACCCTGATAGAGATAGTAGAGCAAGCCGCCGTACTGGGGATTTTCATAATAGACCTTGCCGCCGATCTCCTGCACGACATGCCCGGCGGCAGCAGGATCGGAGGCGTTGGGGATCTCAACCAAACTGATATGCGGCGGCGACATGATCGCGGGATAGAGATTGACGAGCAGCATACCGAAGGCGATGGGCAGCAGGAGCAGCGGCTCATACTGCTTTTTGATGGCGAGATAGAGCAAAAAGCACGAAATCGCGATCATCACATAATTCTGCCATGTCAAGGTCAGGATGCCGGAGCTTTCGAACAGACCTTTGATGGCTTCGAAAAAACCATTGAGTATTTCCATAATCTTATATCTTTTCCTTTCAGCGCGGTTAGAACGACCGGGTATTATCCATTACACCGGCATTTGCCCATGCGGAACGGCCGCCGGCTTTTTTGATGCTTTTGATCCGCGCCTTGCCCGGAGAGCCGTACATTGTCGCAACAGCGGCGGCGATGACCGCGACGATCTCCTCCGGAACCTCGTCGTCCTCGTCCTCAGGCGGCGCAAAGATACGCGGCGCAGGCACGGGCGGCGTTTCGGGAACGTCTACCATTTCGATTTTTCTTCTTTTTCTCACGTCAGCTCTTTGCAGCGCCCTGCCGATGGCAAAGCTGTAGAGCTTGATGATACCGATCAGCAGCATCAGCACCGCGAATACGACCAAAAAACCGGTCAGGATGACCTTTGCCGAGGAAGTGCCTCTCTCGGCAAACGTGAGCTCCGCGACGACGGTCTGCCATGGGATCATGCCGTTCATCAACATAAAACGACCTCCGTCTTGTAAAATTTGCATACATGTTTATTATACTGGAAATCTCGATTTTTTGCAATATGAAAAAAGATATGCGCGGTTTTTCGTCAGTTTGCATAAAAGCCGCTGATTTATTGTCATAATATTATCAAAGATAAAATCCGCGCTCCTGATGCCTTGTCAGGAACGCGGAAATCTTGCGGTTTTATAAAATGATACAGATCAGGCCGTTGCAGCCGTCGTTGATGATCTTCTGGATCGTCTCCCCTATCTTGCGGCGCGCGTCGGCAGGCATACGGTAGAGCTTGTTGTGCAGTCCCTCGTTGACCAGCTCGTGGACGGATTTGCCGAAGATATTGCTCTCCCAGATCTTTTCGGGGCTTTCCTCGAATTCCTTGAGAAGATAAGACACCAGCTCCTGACTCTGCTGCTCGGAGCCGACGATCGGCGTGACCTCGGTCTGCGTCTCCACCTTCATCAGATGGATCGACGGCGCGCTGGCTTTCAGACGGATGCCGTACTTACCGCTCTGCTTGATGATCTGCGGTTCCTCCAAGGTCAGTTCGTCGATCGTCGGCATGACGATTCCGTAACCGGTCTCCCTGACCTGCTCATACGCCTGAGCGATCTTGTCGAACTCCTGCTGCTTTTGCGCCAGCGATCCCATGCGGTTCATCAGATCGCATTCGTCGGCGATGTCCATGCCGGTCTGCTCCGACAGCACCCGGTAAAACAGTTCCGGCTTGATGCCGACGGAGACAGACGCGCTGCCGATCCCCAGATCAAGAGAATCCAGCGTTGTCGCGGTAATGAACGCGCAGTCCTGCATGGCGGCGAGCGCCTGCTTGATCTCGCGGATCTTCTCCATGCCCTCGGCGGCACTGCGGATACAGTCAAAGACTGCGGATTTCAGCCAGTGATCCTTGTCGAGCGAGACCACCCATTTGGGGATATCCACCCTGATCTCGCGGACAGGGAATTCAAAGAGCAGCTGCGCCAGGATACGCCTGATCTCCTCCTCGGAAAGCTCCATGCAGCTGACGGGCAGCACCGGCACCTGATAACGCGCGCTCAGTTCCTCCGAGAGCCGCCCTGCCGCCTCGGAATCCGGCCGGGCGGAATTGAGCAGGACGATGAAGGGCTTGTTGATCGCCTGCAATTCCGCGATCACGCGCTGCTCGCTTTCCTCGTAGTCCCCGCGCGGTATCTCGCCGAAGGAACCGTCGGAGGTGATCACCAGTCCGATCGTGCTGTGGTCGGTGATCACCTTTTTGGTGCCGAGCTCCGCGGCTTCGTCAAAGGGCATCTCCTGCTCCGACCAAGGCGTGCGCACCATGCGCGGCGCGTCCTCCTCGCTGTGACCGAGGGCGGAATCGACGAGGTAGCCCACGCAGTCGATCATGCGCACCTTGAAGGAGACGCCCTCTCCCAGCTCGACCTCGACGCTCTCCTCGGGAATGAACTTCGGCTCGGTCGTCATGATGGTTCTGCCGGCAGAGGACTGCGGCAATTCATCGACGGTTCGGCGGTAGATGTTTTCGTCGCGGATATTCGGCAGAACCAGCGCGTCCATAAAGCGCTTGATGAAGGTGGATTTACCGGTTCTCACCGGTCCGACGACGCCGATATACACGTCGCCGTCGGTGCGCTGCGAAATATCCTGATATACGTTTCTTTCTTCCATGATACGCCCTCCCCTACAGCTTCGGAATCAGCAGCATTTGCGGTCTGTCCGTCGTCAGCGCGGTCAGTCCGTTTTCCGCAAGCAGCAAGCCCAGCTGCGTGTTGTGCGACTTGGCGATCTGCCACAGGTTTTCGCCGGGTTCGGCAAAGTACAGCGTCAGGGCGCAGTTGTCCCGTGAAACCGGCGAATCCTCCAAAAGCTGAACATCCGAAACGGCGCGAAGCGTCTCGCGGCTGAGGGCTCCGCCGGAGATCTTCAATTCCATGCGGAGCTCCGCGGTGTTGTCGTCTGCAAGACGGTAGCTGATGCCGCCCGGCGAAGCCTTGCCGAAGGTCAGGCTGTCAAAGCCCTCGGTGCCGGTCAGATTATGGCGGTAATCGAAAGTGCGCTCGACGAACACCGGCATATTCTTCTCGTCGAGCGCCAGCATACAGAGGTTGATCTTGCCGCAGACTGCCAAGCCCTTCTCGCCGGGAGAGGTTTCCAGTGTGACGGAATCGGCGTAGATGTCGAGGATCTTGCCGATCTTGCCGTTGTCCACGCGGACGTTGAGTTTTTCCATAAAGTTCTCGGCGACCGGCATGACCGCGTCGGTGACGGTGAGGCTTTCAAAGGACGGAACGGTGGCAAAGGAAGTGGAATACACGTCGGTGACGATCTCCTCGTCGCGCGTGACGTAGCCTTCCTCGGTCAGACAGAGCTTGACGTCGAGCGCCACGGCAGGCTTGTCGCTCATGAGGTCGTTTTTCAGCCGCAGGTCGCAGGACATGACCTCGCAGCCGAGAAGGTTCTGCGTGTTTTCGTCCACGCCCTTGCAGTCCACGATCTGGGAAAAGGGCAGGATGTATTCGAGCCTGGCGGTCTCGCCGCTCTCCACGTCGGTGAGGTAAAACAGGCGCAGGCTGAGTTCGCCGCTGACCATCAGCTTGCCGGTGACGGCTTTCACGTCCGTCAGAGCGGCGTTGACCTTGGAATAGAGGATGGATTCGATCGCAGGCTTGTCGGCGACGTTGATCGCCTCACTGACGGTGAACTGCTCCTGACAAAAGGCGCTCAGACCGGCGCAGCCGACCGTGCGCTTGAGCGCTTCCAAGCCCTCCGGCGGCGTATAGAGATCGGTCGTTGCGGTGCTGAGCACCTGCACATAGAGTGAAAACGCACCGTGCATGACTAATCTGCGCGGACTGAGCGCCCGGCAGTTGATGTACTCCGGCTTTGTCCGGGTGAGAATGACAAAGTTCTCGGGCGTGTCGCGGACAGAAAAGCGCTGTGAAAAATCCACGCTCTGCTCGCAGCAGCGGATGGTTTTGCGGCTGCTCTCGACATAGAGGACGCTGACAACGCAGCTGCCGTCCACCTGCAGCTGACCGCCCGAAAGCGTTTTGGTCTGGATCTTGGGAATCAGGGTACACTTCAGAATTTTTTCGATATCAGGACAGTAATCCGGCAGCGTCAGATCGACGTCAGCCAACTGTTCGGCGACCGTGTCCAGCACGGCGACAGGCGCACGGAAGGAACGGCTCTCCGAAAGATTCTCCATGTTTATCTCTCCTTTGATTTTGTTAGTAAAGGATATGCAAAGGAGAGCCGGTTTATGACAGAAAAAGAGCCGGCTCACATGGAACCGGCTCTGAATCGTGCCTGATAATTATACGATCTCTGCGATCACGTTCTGGATACGGCTGGCGTCCGCGACGGTGCACTGACGGTCGCTGTTGATGTCGCCGATATTCTTCTGCTCTGTGCGGAAGTTGACGAGCTCCGCGGCATACTGCTGGATGTAGGTAGCGTCTGCGACGGTGAGCTTGCCGTCAAAGTTGACGTCGCCCTTGACATAATCGGCGGTGGAGCCGGGGATGAACATCGGCATCTTGCTGGTGCTCAGCTTGGTGAAGCCGCTCTTCTTGTTCAGTCCGGTGTCCTTGCCGCTGTCGACGATATAGCCTTCGTCGCCGTCCTCGTTGTAGCAGCCGAGGATCTTCATCTCAAGATTGACGGTGGTCTCGCCGGAGCCGATCACGTCGAAGGGAACAACGATAAAGTCGTCCTCGACGCTGAAATCCTCGCCGGAGAGGTTGGCGAAGTTGCCCTTGATGGTGCCGACATTCGACTCTCTGGCAACAGCTGCCTTGACGTTGGGCATCATCTTGGTGAGGTTGCTCTGGTTGAAACGCAGCTTGGAGGTGTCGTAGGTGAGCACCCACTCGGCGTTGAACAGCTCGTAGGTGGATGACAGCTTGTACACCAGCGTCACGCTGTTGGAAGCGGAGGAAATGCTGCGCTTGGCGGTCGGGAAGTAGTTGGAAGTGGAGTTGAGCGTCATCTTGACGTCCGGAGCGCTGCCTCCGTCGGAGGTGACTCTGGTCTTGGCGGTGTAGGACAGGTTCGTAAAGCCTGCCTGAGAGCTGAGGTTCTGAACCTTGCTTTTGTCGACCAGATAGCCGTTGTCGTCGTTGTCGTTGGTCAGACCGAGCACCTGTACGTCGAGATAGACGTCGGCGGTACCGGTGCCCTTCTTGTCAAATACCGCCTTGACGAAGGTCTTCTCGGTGGAGAAGTCGTCGGTGCTGGTATTGGAATAGCTGCCCTTGATCCTGCCGGGAGTCGGCTCGTTGGAGGCGACGGTGGGCACGTTGGGCATCATCTTGCCGGTGGCGGACTTGTTGAAGCTGAGTTTGGTGGTGTCGTAGGTGAGCACCCAGTCGCTGTTGAGCACGGGCAGGTTGGATTTGAGCAGGTACTCAACGGTCACGGTGGAAGCGGTCTCGCTGATGACCGCGCTGCCCTTCGCAAAGAAGTTGGAGGTCGCGTTGACGGTGAGCGTCTTGGTCTCGACCGGATCGTCGCCGGTGGTTTCATCTTCCATGGCGGAACCGAGCACTGCCTGTGCGGAACCGGAGATGTTGCCGGAAGCGAAGGAGCCGGTGAGCGTCTGCTTCTGACCGTCGGCTACTGCCTGAGCGATCTGGTAATTGCTGCCGCTGCCGGTGCCGACGGAAAGCTCGTTGACAGTCAGGTTGACGTTGGCGGTGCCGGTGCCGATGACCTCAAATTCCGCCTGAACAAAGGTCTTTTGGCTGGTGAAGCTGGCGCCTGCCGGATCGGAAAACGCACCGTAAATACGGTTGTTGTAGGTGTTGGTGTAGTCGCCGGAAAGGTTCGGCGTCATTTTGTCCGTAGAAGATACCAGTCTCAGCTTAGAAGTGTCATAGCTGAGGTTCCACTGCGCGTTGGCGACCGGAAGTCCGGATTTGAGCTGATACTTGACGGTCACTCTGCCGCTGCCGGTAGAAGAGGTAACGCTGGCGTTGCCGAGCACGTTGGATTTTGCGGAAATGGTCGTGGTGGTCTCGCCGGGATCGACGACCGGGTCGGTGGGATCCACAACCGGATCGGTGGGATCGACGACGGGATCGGTGGGATCGACGATGATCGGTGTGCCGCCGCCTCCCTTGCCGATTCTGGCAAGCGGAGAGGTGATGACGTCCTCATCCTCCTTCTCCTTGGAGGTACTGGGATCGATGGAATAGCTGCCGGTCGCGTTGTCGACCATGGTGTCGTCATAGGGAATGCAGTCCAGACCGGACTCGCCGCGGGTAGCGACGAGCATCGCGCCGATGCCGTTGTTCTTGATGTAGTTCGCGTCGATGCCGAGCGCCTTGAACGGGATCTTCATCTCGTAGAAGGAGTCGTACTTGGTGTTGTGCTTCTTGGTCTTGAAATCTACCCAGTTGCTGGCTTCGGAGTAGATGTCGCTGGGGCTCTTGGAGCCCTCGAGTCCCCAGATGTGGGAGCAGATATTGGTCTCCGCCATCTTGTACTCAATGCCGCCCTTGGCAAAGCCGAGGCAGCCGGTGGTGTAGTTGGTGTTGCCCTGCGCGTCAACGCCGGTGAACATGGAGGGCTCGCCCAGACCGGGCTTGCCGCTCATGTAGAAGAGATGGTCGACGTGCTGCTGGAAGGTCAAGCCCATCTTCTTTCCCCAGATGGAACCGCCGCTGGTGTTCTTGTTGGACATGGAGGGCTTGGAAGGATCCACGCTGAGCGCAAGGATCAGGGGAACGTCGAGCACTCTGCCGCCGTCGGACAGCGGACCGTCGCCTTCACGCGCCCAGGTATCGGTGGTGTTGACCATCTGCCAGCCTACATAGAGGTTGGAGCTGTCATACGCCGCGAAAAGCGCGTAGGTGTCGAGCACGCAGTTCTCGTGACCGCCCTTCCAGTTGTTCGCTATGTCCCACGCAGCGCCCTGCGCGATGAGCATGTCCTCCGACCAGTCGGTAGCGCTGCCGTCGATGGTGATGGTTTTGTTTGCTACGCCTAATTTACCGCTCGGATTGGTCTGGTAGTACTTGGTGCAGAGTTCTTTCGACGACGCGTTCGCGGTGAGCGGTACGGAAACCGCGGACACAGCCAATAATGCCGAAAGAACGGCACTGACGAGTTTGTTTGCTTTTTTCATGTTAATTGAAACCTCCTAAATACTGCAAAACGATTGCAATACAAATTACCATATCAATTATAAATGTTTTTTTACAAAAAAACAACAAAAAAAATGAGATGTGCTGCGTTTTCGGAACTATGCACATCTCAACTTCTTTGTTTGCATTCGCTTTGTTTATTTTGCTATAGCATGTTTCTTTTATGAAAAATTGCGATTTTCCTTTTTGATTCCGAACATCATTCTGAGCAGTCCCGCGAAAAATTTAGGATTATCAATAAGTACGACCTTCATTTTTGTCACCTCCTGAAACACGAAATACTCACAAGCACCAGCGCGGCTGCAGCCACCGCCAGCACCCATTCGGTGGGCAACACCGACGCGACCAGAAGCCCCAGCCCGAAAAACACCGACGCGCGAACCTTGCTTTTTCTGCATCTCATCCTATCACCCTCTAACAGTCTACGCGCCAAAGGCAAAAGTGACACTTGCCAAACAGGATTTTTTTCGGTATGATAGAAGCGGTGATGTTATGAGACAACTGACGATCGGCAAAAACGACGGCAACCAGCGGCTCGACAAGTTCCTGCAAAAGCGGTTCCGCACCCTGCCGAAAACACTGATGTACAAATATATCCGCAAAAAATGCGTCAAGATCAACGGCAAAAAGTGCAGCCCGGAGGACATGGTGTACGAAGGCGACGTGCTGACCTTCTTCATCAAGGACGAGTTCTTTGAGCAGAGCGAGGAAAAGCACTACGAATTTCTGAAAGCGCCGACGAAGCTGAATATCGTCTATGAGGACGCCAATCTCCTCCTGCTCGACAAAAAGCCCGGCGTGATCGTCCATCCGGACAAGAGCTATCACTTCGATTCGCTCGTCAGCCGCGTGCAGCATTATCTCTATGAAAAGGGCGAGTATGACCCGGAAGCTGAGCAGGCGTTCGCGCCGGCTTTGGTCAACCGGATCGACCGCAACACCGGCGGCATCGTGATCGCCGCCAAGAACGCCGAAAGCCTGCGGATCCTCAATCAGAAGATGAAAACAAGGGAGCTGGAAAAGTTCTACCTCTGCCTGATTCACGGCAAGCCCCAAAAGAACAGCGATACCCTGCACGGCTACCTGACGAAGAACGAGAGCAAAAACAAGGTGACGGTTCACCAAAAGCCGGTCGAGGGCAGCAAGGAGATTCTGACGAAATACGAGATCCTGAAATCGAACGGCGCTTACAGTCTCGTCGAGGTCGAACTGCTGACCGGCAGGACGCACCAGATCAGAGCGCATATGGCTTCCATCGGGCATCCGCTCGTGGGCGACACGAAGTACGGCAAAAACAAAAAAGCGCCCGACGGCTTTCGCTGGCAGGCGCTGTACAGTTATAAATTGAAGTTCCGCTTTACCGAGGACGCAGGGCTGCTGCAGTACCTCGACGGCAAGGAATTCTCCGTCAAGGACGTGTGGTTTGAAAACTATCTTTAGTCAACGATCGCCATCATCGCGGACATGGTGCCGCGTCTGCCCTTGGTCGCGCGGTGGCTCCAAAGCAGGTCGCTGTTGCAGTTGGTGCAAAGATCGGACAGTGTGATGTTCTCCGGCTTCACGCCTGCCGCGACCAAGATCTGACGGTTGGTTTCGAGCAGGTCGAGCATGAACTTGCCGCCCTCCTTCGGAAAGACGAACTTCTCCGGCTGCAGGTCGGTCATGGCGAGAAAATGCTTCGCGCAGGGCTCGTCGACCTCATAGCAGCAGCGCGAGATCGCCGGTCCGACCGCCGCGACGATATCCGCCGGGTCGGTGCCGTAGCAGTCATGCATTTTTTCGAGCACCTTCTCCCCGATCCTGCCGACGGTGCCGCGCCATCCGGCGTGCGCCAAGCCGATCGCCCTGTTTTTGGTATCGACAAAAAACAGCGGCGTGCAGTCGGCGTAATAGGTCACGAGCGTCACGCCCGGCTCGTTGGTGATCAGCCCGTCGACGCTCTCCATATCGCGCGGCTTGTAGATACCGACGCCGCGGTTCTCCTTCGTGACCGGACGGACAAAGGTGTGGTGATCCTGCGCCGAGGCGGTCAGGCTGTCGAAGTCAAAGCCGGCGCTCAGACAGAAGCGCCTGTAATTCTCGGTCACATGATCGGGATCGTCGCCACGGTTGAACGCCATGTTCATCGAGGTAAACTCTCCCTCTGATACGCCGCCGAGACGGGTGGTAAAGGCGTGACGGATGAATTTTATTTCCGATAAAGAATAATAAGTCAGATACGGCACGGTTTCCGGGTGGTTGAGCGCCATGACGGATGATGAAAAGGTCAAGATGATTCCTCCCAAATGACTTGAAAGCTATTATAAGATATGGTATACTTTCATGTAGGGGAGCCCCTCGCGGGCTCCCGGCAACCGCCGGCGGTTGCCATGACAGCCACAAGGGCTGTCACTACCATGCTATTCAAAAGTTACGCTGATTTTGCAGAGGTGAAGCTCCCATGAAAAATAAACTGTTTGGTAAAAATATCGTTCCGGACTGCGCGTACTGCGACAACGCCATTTTTGAAAACGGCGTGTTCGGCTGCAAGAAGGGAAAGCACATCGAGAACGCCAAATGCCGGGCGTTCGATTACAACCCCCTGCTCCGGGTGCCGAGAAGCGTCACCCTGCGCGGTACGTACACGATAGAAGATTTTAAGCTGTGAGACAAAGCCGGTATCTTGATGATACCGGCTTTTATTATACTATTTATATGGCACGCAGTCAATAGCGTCGTCGATGTAGCTGCCGTTATGGTAATCATCGCTGAACAGATAAATCATGTCGTCCACGTAGCAGCAGCGGCGGACGGATGAGAGCTTGTCGGAGGTGTATTCGTCCACCACCACGATCTTGCCGTTCTCGATTTTGAAATTGATCGTGCCGCCGGTAACGACCGGTTCAACATAACGGCCGGTATCTTCATCCATCGGCTGGACAACGGACGTGAAGGGAATGGTGTAGTCGCCGCGGTCGAAATTCACCAGCAGCGCCTTGGGATCGTACTGAACGTCGGAGGTGTAGTCCTCAAAGACCTTGGTGTCGAGAATTTTCGGATCGCTCTTATCGGTCACGTCAAAGGTGACGATCTTCAGTCCGCTCTGCATCTCCATGTCGCCGCCGTTGTCGACGGTCTCGTAGCCGATGCCGAGCAGGGTTTGATCGTCCACCGGGACGAGCATACTCGAAAAGCCGGTGATCTTGACCTCGCCGGTGATATGCGGCGCTGTCGGCACGCTGAGGTCGATGACAAAGAGCGGGTCGGTGCGCTCGTAGGTAATGACATAGGCGGTCTCGTTGATGTAGCGCACCGCCTTGATGCTCTCGTTTTTCGCGAAGCCGGTGACCTCGCCGAGCTGTTCGAGCTTGTCGGACAGGACATAGAGGTTGTTGGTCTCGGCGCCGTTTTCGTCATAGGAGGTCGTCGCCACGCGGAGGTTGCCCTCGTATTCGTCGAGAGAATACTGGTTGTTGATCTCTCCCCTGACGGCGGCGCTCGCCGTGAAGTTGAGGTCGTCGAGCAGGTCGACCTTGACGATCTGGGTGCTCTCGCCGCGCTGCAGGTAGTTCCAGCTCCAGGTGCGCGTGTTGTTGAGCACGTCCTCAAACAGCACCGGCGAATACTCCATGGCGGTGACGTAGAGGTGCTCCTGCGTACAGTAAACATCCTGCGCCGAGCCGAGGATCGCCTTGGTGACGGTGTCCTTGCCGCTGTCCTTGGTGTCAAAGCGGCTGACGACGAGGAAGTTGGTGCTGGTGGGATTTTCAACGGTATAGACGTTCGGCGCCGGCACCTCGTCAAAGGTCGCGCGCTTTGCGTTTTCAAACTCGTCGCAGGTGACAGGCACGCTGTTCTCGTCGCGTGCGAAGTCGGTGGACACCAGATAGAGCGTGTCGCCGATCATACGCGAGGAGCAATAGGAGCCGCCTTGGGCAAATTGGTCTACGCGCTTGATATTGGAAACGTCGGAAATGTCGTAGACGCCCGCTTTTGTTAATTCTTTATTCGAATAATAGTTGGCGCCCGTCTCGCTGTTGTAATAGTACTCCTGCGACAGCACGATCAGGCGGCCGTCGCGGACGTAGAAATTGTTAAAATACGCGTCGTCGGAATCCGGCTTGACGACGGCGACCTTCTCGGACTGCTTGCCCTTGGCGGAATAGATCAGGATATTGCCGCTTCCCGAGAGATAGTAGAGGTACTTGCCGTCGGTTTTGAGGCAGTCGGCTTCGTCCACGCCGGT
>CAMKSB010000042.1 GCA_946415335.1 uncultured Clostridia bacterium | reverse complement strand
TTGACCTTCTGACCGCCTGCGCCGCTTGCGCGGTACACGTCCATCTTGATATCCTCGGGAGGAATGTGTACCTCCACATTGTCATCCATTTCGGGCATGACCTCCAGCGCGGAAAAGCTGGTGTGTCGTCTTCCGGCGGAATCGAAAGGAGATACGCGCACCAAACGGTGAACGCCGGCTTCGCTTTTGAGGTAGCCGTAGGCGTTCTCGCCTTCGATGAGCAGAACGGCGCTTTTGAGTCCGGCTTCGTCGCCGTCGAGGTAGTCGACCTCCTTGACCTTGAAGCCGTGCGCTTCCGCCCAGCGCGTATACATGCGGTACAGCATTTCCGCCCAGTCCTGCGCCTCTGTGCCGCCGGAGCCGGCATGGAAGGTCAGAATGGCGTTGTGGTTGTCATATTCGCCGGTGAGCAGCGTCTGCAGACGCATCCTCTCCATCGTCTCGCGCACGCCGTCAACCTCGCTCTGCGCTTCTTCGAGAAGAGAGAGATCCTCTTCCTCATTCGCAAGCTCGATCAGCGCCGCCGCGTCCTCATACTTGGCGACAAGCGCCTCATAAGCTTCTACCTTGCCTTTGAGGGTGCCGGTCTTTTGCAGAACCTCCTGTGACTTTTCAACATTGTCCCAGAAGCCCGGCTCGGTGGCTCTCAGCTCGAGCTGTTCGATCTCATTGCGCATGGCTTTCATGCCCAGAGCGTCGGATAAATCGTCAATTTCCGGCTTGAGTGCCTGTAATGCAAGCATTAATTCTTCAAACTGTACCATAAGCATACCTTCTTTCAGTTTACCAATTAATTATTATATCAAAAACTCCTGAAATTGGCAACTAAAAAATATCAAACGAATGGTTTAATATTTTGTTGCATTTATCGAGAATCTTTGGTATAATAAAATTGTATAAATAATGTGGAGGAAAATATGGATTTTACACAATACACCTGTCCGGTGTGCCATAAGCCCTTTCAGAACGGCGAGGACATCGTCGTTTGTCCGGAATGCGGCGCTCCCCATCACCGGGAATGTTATGAACAAAACGGCAACTGCTTCTATCAGGACAAGCATGCGGAAGACTTCTCTTTTGAGAGCCTTTTCCCCAAAAAAGAGGAATCTGCTCAGCAGGAACGCTTTGAGGATTTTCAGACAATCGTCTGCCCGGTTTGCTTTCACCGCAACCCCGGCAACGCTGAGTTCTGCCAGCGCTGCGGAACGAATCTGAAAGAAGAAAAGCAGGCTGTCGATCAAAACCGGAACCGTCAAAATACGCAGCAAAATCCCGGCGCAGCACCTCCCCCGTTCGGCGTTCCCTTTCAGATGGGCGCTGACGGTATGCCTCAGTTCGACCCGCTTGCAGGGCTTGACAGCAAGGAACCGATCGGCGACGGCGTGACGGCAGGTGAAGCCGCTAAATTCACCGGGAAGAATACGCAGTATTTTTCGATGGTTTTCAGCCGTATCCGAAAGTTCGGACGCTCCAAATTCAACTTTGCCGCGTTCCTGCTCTCCGGCGTTTATTTCCTTTACAGAAAAATGTACGGGTTAGGCATCGTGTTCTCGCTGCTGACGCTCGCTTCCACTGTGATCTCGACGGTCATCATGATGAATCCGGAATGGGGCGCCGCTGTCAGCGAACTGGCGCAGGTGAATCCGAAGACGGCTCCCACGACGTCCGGCTACGCGCTGTATCTGCTCGGCAGAATGGGCTTTGTGTACCTGCCGCTGCTGATCAACGCCGTGCGCTACGTGCTCATGCTCATCAGCGGACTGACTGCCAACCGCATCTATTATCACCATTCCATGAAAAAAATCAAAACCATCAAAGAAGAGAATCCGTCGCTCGGCGAGGAAGAACTTGGAAAGCAGCTTGAAGCCAAAGGCGGCGTGAATCTGGCGATCGCGGTCAGCTTCGGTATCGCGATCCTGGCGATCTCTTACCTTTGCAGATTCTTTTTTGCCGCCTCAGGCGTGGGGCTGTAATACTCGGAGGACAAATTATGAAAATTACAAAAGCGGTAATTCCCGCAGCCGGATTTGGTACGCGCGTGCTCCCGGCGACCAAGAATTTCCCAAAGGAAATGTTCCCGATCGTGGACAAACCGACGATCCAATATATTGTGGAAGAAGCCGTTGCCGCCGGTATCACGGATATCCTGATCATCACCAACCGCGGCAAGGGATTGATCGAAGATCATTTCGACCGCTCTCCGGAGCTGGAGCAAATTCTGGAAAAAGGCGGCAAGACCGACTTTCTGAATACGGTCAAGGGCATTTCGGAACTGGCAAACATCAGCTTTATCCGTCAGAAGGAAATGAAGGGCTTAGGTCACGCGGTTCTGAAAGCCAAGGGCTTTGTCGGCAACGAGCCGTTCGCGGTGCTGTTCGGCGACGGCGTGATCATCAGCAAGGAGCCAGCCATCAAGCAGCTGATCGACCATTACGGCGAATACGGCAAGGGCGTCGTCGGCGTCAAGAAGGTTCCTGAGTCCGAGATCCACAAGTACGGCTCCTTAAAGGTCGAAAACCTGCACGACAATGTGTTTGCATGCACCGACATGAAGGAAAAGCCGCAAACCAAGGAGGAGATCCTCTCTCTCTACTCCATTCTTGACCGCTGCGTGCTCCCACCGGAGATCTTTGACATTCTGGAACAGACAAAGCCCGGTATCGGCGGTGAGATCCAGCTGACCGACGCGATGCGCGAGATCGCCGTCAAGGAAGGAATGGTCGCCGTGGAATTTGAGGGCAAACGCTACGATATGGGCAACAAATTCGGCATTCTGCAGGCACAGATCGAGGTCGGTCTGGAGCACCCGGAGACAAAGGAACAGCTCAAAGATTACATCAAAGAATTAGCGAAAACGCTGTAAACAACCTTGCCGAGACTTTTTGGGCAAGCTAACGGAATAATATCAAGCAAGGCGTGCGCCGCGAATTGCGCGGTGTTGCCTAAGCAAATAATCAGGTAGGGTTCAGTCTTGACTGAACCGCGGATTGAAAACAGACAACTCTCGTTTCATCCCGGTTCGGTCAAGACCGAACCCTACGTTTGTTATGATAATGGTAATAATTGCGGTTGGTGGTTGACGAAAAAGGCATAGTGTGTAAAGCCCGCCTGACGTGCCACCTCTGCGCCCTGTTCCAAGCCCTTGCCGACCATGTCGGCATTGTGGGCGTCGGTGCCGAGGGTGATATACTCACCGCCGAGCTCGCGGAAACGTCTGACAAGCGGCAGATCGGGCAGGGTTCTGCCGATCGGCTTGAACAAGCCGGAGACGTTGATCTCCAGCGCTTTATTATTCTTTATCAGAATATTAAATATCCTGTCGATCTGATCATGATAAGGCGTCAGATCGGGATAATAGCCCTCTCGCTCGACGATATAGCGAAGCGGATAGGTCAGGTGCGAAAGGCTGTCGAAATGCGGAAACGCCGCTGTCTCGGCAAGTTCGTCAAAATAGGAGCGAAGAAGCGATGGGATATCGACCGTGGAATAGTCGAGGAAATAGAAATCCTGCACGCCGCGGAGATTGTGGACGGAAGCGAGGACAAAGTCAAAATCGCCGTAGGCAAGCGCCTTTTCGGTCTGCTCGGGATCGTGCATCGGCTCGCCGAGCTCCAGTCCGCAGAGCACCTGCAATCTCCCGTCAAACGCCCTTTGCGCTTCACGGATATCGCGGATCGACTGCGGGATCAGACGGTCAAAACTGCCGAATTCGCAGTCCTCGCCGCAGTTGATGAACGCCGCTTCGCAGTGGTCGGTGATCGTCAGCGCCGATAAGCCGCGGTCGATCGCCGCACGGCACATTTCTTCAACACTGCTTTCGGCGTCAAAGGAATTGAGCGAATGCGTGTGGCTGTCGCAGTATTTCATGGTAGTCATTCCTCCCGGTACTTATTCATAAGAAGTAAAAAAATAATAGCACACAAAGGAAGTTTATGCAAGATTTAACTTTACATTCCAGCAAAAAAACGATATAATTTAAGGGTATGTTATTACAGATTGGAGAGAACGGCTATGAAGGCAATTATCACCGTAATCGGCAAGGACACTGTCGGTATTCTGGCAAAGGTTTCCGACGCATGCGCCAAGGCAAGCGTCAACATCATCGAGGTAACGCAGAGCGTGCTGCAGGATATGTTCGCGATGATCATGCTCGTCGAGATAGACAAGGCGACCATCGGCTTTGAACAGCTCAGAGAAAACCTGAACGCTGTCGGCGAGTCGACCGGCACCCAGATTCACCTCATGCACGAGGATATTTTCAACAGTATGCACCGCATTTAATTGAAAGGAAACCGTCATGTTAGAAACCAAGGATATACTGGAAACCATCAATATGATCGATAACGAAAACCTGGACGTGAGAACCATCACGATGGGTATTTCGCTGCTCGATTGCATTGATGAGGATATTGACAAGGCTTGCGACAAGGTTTATGACAAAATCTGCCGCAGCGCCAAAGATCTCGTCAAGACAGGCGAGGACATTGAAAAGGAATACGGCATCCCCATCATTCACAAGCGTATTTCCGTCACGCCGATCGGCATGGTGGCGGCTCCCTGTCAGAGCAAGAAGGTCGTCAAGTTTGCCTACGCGCTCGACAAGGCGGCGAAGGAGCTGGGCGTGAACTTTATCGGCGGCTATTCCGCGCTCGTGCAGAAGGGCTTTGCAAGCGGCGATTACGCGCTGATCGAAAGCATTCCTGAAGCGCTCAGCGAGACGGATTTCGTCTGTTCGTCCGTCAACATCGGTTCCACAAAAGCCGGTATCAATATGGACGCGGTCAAGATGATGGGAAAGATCGTCCGGCAGACGGCGGAGATCACTGCCGACCGCAACTGTATCGGCGCTGCAAAACTGGTGATCTTCTGCAACGCGCCCGAGGACAACCCCTTTATGGCAGGCGCTTTTCACGGCGTCGGTGAATCGGACACCGTGATCAACGTCGGCGTATCCGGTCCCGGCGTTGTCAGGGCAGCGCTCGCCAAAAACGGCGCAGGCAAGGACATCACTGAGATCGCAGATTTAGTTAAAAGGACCGCGTTCAAGATCACGCGTATGGGACAGCTTGTCGCGAAGGAAGCGAGCAAGCGGCTCTGCGTTCCCTTCGGCATCGTCGACCTCTCCCTCGCCCCTACGCCGGCTGTCGGCGACTCGGTGGCGTATATTCTGGAGGAAATGGGACTGGAAAAATGCGGCTGTCACGGCACGACGGCAGCGCTGGCACTGCTCAACGACGCGGTCAAAAAAGGCGGCGTGATGGCTTCCTCGCACGTCGGCGGACTAAGCGGAGCCTTTATTCCGGTTTCCGAGGACGCCGGTATGATTGCCGCGGCAAAGAGCGGTCATCTGGATATCACCAAACTCGAAAGCATGACGGCGGTTTGCTCCGTCGGTCTGGATATGATCGTGGTTCCCGGCGACATCACGCCCGAGGTCATCTCGGCGATCATCGCCGATGAAGCGGCGATCGGTATGGTCAACACCAAGACTACGGCTGTCAGACTGATCCCGGCGATCGGCAGAAGCGCCGGCGACGTACTGGAATTCGGCGGTCTGCTCGGCTCCGGTCCGGTCATGCCCGTCAGAGCCGGTTCTCCGGCGGCATTCATTCAGCGCGGAGGCAGGATCCCGGCTCCGTTACAGGCGTTGAAGAATTAAATATTGATGAAAAAACGGCAAGTGAATCGCATCGCTTGCCGTTTGTTTTTTATTTCATATCACGGAGCACCTTATCGGCTGCTAACATCACGCCCAGCTTGCCGGCGTGGAAATTCAGGCTGCCCTGCATCCAGACGGCGTAGGGCTCGCGCAGAGGTGCGTCGGCGGAAAGCTCGATGGACGAACCGAGCGTAAACGCGCCTGCCGCCATGATGACCTGACTCTCGTAGCCGGGCATATCGGAGGGCATTGGCTGAACAAAGCTGTCTACCGCAGAACCGCTCTGCACACCTCCACAGAAGCTGATGAGTTTTTGCTCGTCGCCGAGCATGATCAGCTGAATGATATCGCCCCTGGGATCGTTATAGCGCGGCGAGGTCTCAAAGCCGAGGATCTCAAAGAGCGCCGAAGCGAAAACAGCGGTTTTCAGCGCTTCTCCGGTGACATGCGGCGCATGATAGGCGCCCATGAACATCTCACGGTTCACGCCGAGCGTCGCGCCGATCTCCTTGCCGGTACCGGGCGTTGTCAGACGATAGGCGCACATCTCGACCAGCTCTGATTTTCCGGCGATATAGCCGCCGGTCGGCGCGATACCGCCGCCGGGATTCTTGATCAGCGAACCTGCCATGACGTCTACACCGACGGTCAGCGGTTCCACCTTGTCGATAAACTCGCCGTAGCAGTTGTCCAGCATGATGATGGACTGCGGCGAGAATTTTTTGGCGATGTTGCAGATTTTCTGTATCTCTCGCCAAGTCAGGGTGGCTCTCAGGCTGTAGCCGCGCGAGCGCTGGATGTACACCATCTTCGGCTTCATGGCGGCGATATCCTGTTCCATCTGTGCGTAATCCGGCGTTCCGTCGGCACACAGCTCCGTCATCTGAAAATCAATGTCAAAATCCTTGAGCGAGCCGGGGTAATCGCCTTCGATACCGATGGCGGAACGGATGGTATCATAGGGCATACCGGTCACGCTGAGCATGGTATCCCCCGGACGGAGCATGCCGAAGAGGGCAACTGTCAAGGCATGGGTACCGCTGACAAAATTATGACGAACCAGCGCGTCCTCCGCGTCAAAGGCAAAGGCGTACACGCGGTCTAGCGCGTCTCTGCCGAAGTCGTCGTAGCCGTAGCCGGTGGAAGGCGCAAAATAGCTCTCTCTCACGCCGGCGTGTTGAAACGCCTTGATCATTTTGATCTGGTTGTATTCCTGAATATCCCCGATTTCGCGCAGTTTGTCGGCGCACAGCGTCATCGCCTGTTCGGAAGATTCGAGGATACGCTTGTCTATGTCAAAAAAGTTCAAAATATCACCTGTCAAATATGGTATTCGCGCCATTGTCCGCATTCGACAAAGCCGAGTTTTTGGTAAAAGCGGACGTTTGCGTTTTGCGCACGGTGGAGATAGACGCGCTTGTTCTCCGCGACAAGCGCATTGGTTATATGCTTGACGACGATGGAGCCATAGCCCTTTCGCCGATATCCCGGCGCACAGGCGACAGCGCCCAAGACAGCGGCGGTCTCGCTCTCGGCAACCGTCATGGCAAGCGCCGCGAGTTTGCCGTTGTCCTCTATGCCGCAAAGGCGCATGGTGTGATGGCGCAGCTTGTGGTTGACGTCCACATAAAAGCTGTCAAATTCCGGCGGCTGAAAGCCCTCTCCCTCACAGCTCACGATCAAATCAAATGCAGCTTTGATGTCGGGTGTGATGACCTTGACTTCCTCTTCATCCTCGGTAATCATATGACACTCCAGCACTGCGCCGTGCGTCACCTTGCCCGACCAATCGAGCGCATACGCGCCGTTGCCGATCACGCCGGAAGCGCCGGAAATGCGCAGAAAGGAAGAAATTTCGCCCAAGTCTGTTTTGTCGGTCAGCAGCAAGAGAAAGTTTGAGCCGTTGCGCGCAATGGCTCCGGTATAGTCGCCGTTGAGCGCGTCGCGCGTCAGCCAGTAATCAACGAACGCCAAGCCCGGACGATAGCTGTGAAACAGCGAAATGATCCGGCAGGCAAAGGGATCGTGTCTTGCCATCTTCCCGACGATTTTCGCGTACTCGGGCAGTTCGTTGGCGGAAAGGATCATAACTGACCTCCGGCAAGCTTCTCCGCCATGGCGTGCGTTAAACGAAGAACGCTTTCACAGTCGTCCTTGTTGGCGGTACAGCTGGGCGCGTGAAGGTAACGGCAGGGCAGTGAGATCGCCAATGTGCGCACGCCGCCGCGTGATTTGTGGATCGCCCCGGCGTCATTGCCGCCGGCGACAGCGCGCTTGTACTGCGCCTTCACGCCGATTTCCGCGGCGGTGTCCATGCCGAGCTTCACCAGTTCCTTATTATAAATCGTGTGTCTGTCCATGAAGGAGATGACCGCGCCCTGACCGAGATTGCAGACCTGCTTTTGTACGTCGATCTCGGGAATATCCGCGGCGGTGGTGGTTTCGATCACCAGCGCAAAATCGGGCGCAATGGTATATGCCGCGACCGTTGCGCCGCGCAGTCCGATCTCCTCCTGAACGACAAAGGCAAAGTCCATATCGTAGGGAAGATCGCTTTTGATCAGGTCGATAAGCACCAGGCAGCCGAAACGGTCGTCGATCGCCTTGGAATTGATAAAAGAGGCGGTCTCGGTGAATTCCGAACAGAAGGTCACGCTATCGCCGTAACGGACGTGCAGCAGGGCTTCTTCCTTGCTTGTCGCACCGATATCGACGTACATCTCACTGTATTCGGGGATTGCATTCTTCTCATCGCCCTTGGTAAGATGGATCGGCTTGACGCCCATCACGCCGGGGAGATGATCCCTTCCGACGTAAACGCGCTTGCCGACCAGAACGCGGCGGTCAATACCGCCGACCTCGTCGATTTTGAGGTAGCCGTCGGAAGTGACGTCTGTCACCAGTAAACCGACCTCGTCCATATGGGCGGAGAGCATGAGCTTATTGACAGCCGGCGCTCTGCCCTTTTTATGTACCAGGAGATTGCCGAGATTGTCCACGCGGAGCTCGTCGGCATACTCCTTGATCTCATTGATGATGATATCTCTCACGCTGCCCTCGTCGCCGGAGATACCGGCGGCAGTACAGAGTTTTTTGAGCAGGGCATAATCAATCATTCCGCACTGCCTCCTCTCAGAATATACGCCGCGATCAGACGGGCGGTATTTTCCACGTCAGCCGGATCAAGCACCTCGGACTGCGTGTGCATGTAGCGCTCCGGAATAGAGATCAGGGCGGTTTTTACGCCGCTTTTAGAGACGGCGATCTTGTCGGCGTTGGTGCCGGTGCTGCCGGGAAGCGGCTCATACTGGAAGGGCATGTTCAGCGACTGCGCGAGCTTTGCCAGCGTATCGGTCATGTCGCGGTTCAAAATCGGCGCTATGCCGATCATAGGACCCTTTCCCAGTTCAATGCCGGCGTACTGACCGGAAACATCCGGCTGGGAAGCAAAGCTGACGTCGACGACGATCGCCTCATCGGGCTCCTGTGAAAACGCGCCGGTAGCCGCGCCGGTACCATAGGTTTCTTCCTGTACGCTCAGGAGGATCACAACCTTGTAATCCTGCGCATCTTTGACAAGTTCTCCGGCGGCGATCAGTGCCGCGACGCTGCTGCGGTTGTCGAGCGCAGGTGAGGTGATCCTGCCGTTCAGGAGCATTTCGGGCTTTTCCGAGAAGGTCAGCGTATCGCCAATCTCAAGGTGCTCCTGCACCTCTTCCCTGCTCATGCCGAAATCCAGCCAGACCTTGCTCATCGGCTCCGCCTTGCTCTCGCTGCCGTCCGATAAATGCGGCGGCAAACAGCAGACGGTGCCTCTTGCGCCGTCCTTGGTTTCAAAGACTTCGTTTTGAAGGGTACGCACGTCGATACCGCCGCAGGCTTCGACCTTGACAAAACCGCTTTCATTGATATCGGTGACGATCAGACCGATCTGGTCGAGATGTGCGTCGAGAAGGATGGTCTTGTCCGCAGACGGATTGCCGCAAACGGCGATCACGTTGCCGTTGCGGTCAACGGACGTCTCGGCAAAGGCGGCTAAATACTGCTCAGCGACTGACGAGACGGCGTTTTCGTCGCCGGAAACGCCGCGCGCCGTGCATAAATTGAAAATCAGTTCCTGTATGTTCATATTACTTTAACCCGTTGACGATCGATTTGAAGTGGTTGCCGCGTTCCTCAAAATTGCGGTACAAGCCGAAGCTGGCGCTCGCCGGTGACAAGGAGACGATATCGCCGGGAACGGTGTTTTCTACCGCCGCCGCGACGGCTTCCTCCATGTTTTCTACGTTGATGATCCGGATCGCGGAAGCGTCGAAATTCTCCGCTTCTCTGACGGCTTTTTCAATCTTCGGAGCCGTTGCGCCCAAGAGGATCAAGAGCTTGACCTTGTCGTTGACGACCGGTCCGAGCGGTTCGTAGGGAATGTGCTTGTCGTAGCCGCCGGCGATGATCGCGATTTTTTCCTTGTAAAGCGACAGGGTTCCAAGCGCAGTTCTGGTGGGGCTGGAGGCGATGGAGTCGTTGTAGTAGCGAACGCCCTTGTATTCGCGGACAAATTCCGCGCGGTGCTCTACGCCGCCGAATTCCATGGCGACCTTTTTGATGGTTGCCGCGTCCACAATTCCCCATACGGCAGAGATCGCCGCGAGATAATTCTCGACGTTGTGCATGCCGGGGATCTTGATGTCGGCGATATCCATGATTTCCGTCACCGTGCCGTGATCGTTATAACAGATCGTCGTGCCGTCGAGATAAGCGCCGTTTTTGACCTTTTCTTTCACGCTGAATTTCGCAAGGTCTCCCCTGACGGAATCGGAAAAGTTATTGGCAATCTCGTTGTCGAGGTTGACGACCGCTTTGGAAAAAGCGTTCTGGTGCAAGACGATATTTTTCTTGGCGTCGACGTACTCCTGCATATCCTTGTGGATATCGAGGTGGTTCGGCGAGAGGTTGGTCACGACGGCGATATCCGGGCTCTTGCGCATGGAGATGAGCTGGAAGCTCGAAAGCTCCACAACCGCCCAGTCGTCAGGCTGAACCGTTTCGATCTCCGGAAGCAGCGGCTTGCCGATATTGCCGCCGAGATGGACGTTCTTGCCGGCTGCCTTGAGCAGTTCGGAGATGATGGTCGTGGTGGTCGTCTTGCCGTCGGAGCCGGTAACGGCGATGACCTGACAGGGACAGAGGTCGAAGAAAACCTCCATCTCCGAGGTCAGCACCCTGCCGCTGTCGCGGACAGCGACAAGCTCCGGACGGTAAAAGGGCGTTCCCGGACTGCGGAAAACGATATCCGCGTCGATGTTGTCGAGATAGCTGTCGCCCGTGATAAGCGTTGCGCCGTACTGCTTGGCAAGCACGCCGTTTTCTCCGAGAGATGCCTCGTCTTTCTTATCGAGCGCCATGACCTTGGCGCCCTTCTGGGCAAAAAGCTGTATCAAAGGCAGATTGCTGGTACCGATGCCGATAAAGGCGACCGTCTTGCCCTTGACAGCTTCAAAAAAGCGTGATACTGATGTATTCAATGTGATCCCTCTTTTGCAGATTATTTCTAAAATATTATTATACTAATTATCGCGAAAAATTTCAACTGTTAGATTGCATTATTTACGCGGTAATGATAAAATGATAGCGGTGATGAAGAATGCTGTATGATTTTCTGCGCAACGGGCAATACGCGGATAAGCCGCTGTATTTGCAAATCTACTTTTCCGTAAGAGCCGCCATTGAAAACGGCAGTCTGAAAAAAGGCGACAAACTGCCATCCATCCGGCAGCTTTGCGACCATCTAAAAATATCAAAAACGACGGTGATCGCCGCCTACGACCAGTTGAAGGCGGAAGGGTATATCCTCAACCGTCCGCAAAGCGGCTATTACGTTGCCGCACAGTTTGACAGCCTGCCGCCGTCGTCAGATACGGCAGCAATCAGCCGCGCGGAGAAGCAGCAGTATTTTGAATATGATTTCAGCACGAAGAGCACGGATGAGAATATTCTGAATCTCGCCGCATGGCGCAAGGAGATCAAGGACGTGATCAACCGCAGTTATCTGCTGACC
>CAMKSB010000041.1 GCA_946415335.1 uncultured Clostridia bacterium | reverse complement strand
AAATAAAACGGCGGTGAAAGACACCGCCGTTGCGCACGAAAGGACTGTCAGCGTGGCTGACAGGTTGGCGTAAGCTGCGGAGTCAATCGTGATTTCCTCTTTAGGTTACAAATTTCAGTTGTTATTTTAGAACGCGCCGGAACCGCCGTGTGAGGACGAACCGCCGGAAGAGCCGCCGCTGCTGCCGGAGCTCGTGTTGATCGTCGTGTAGGTGGTGTGCTTGTTGAGGAACACGTCCTGCTGATCGACAAGATTGATGCGGCTGTTCTCTTTGAGATTATAGGTGCCGCCTTTGCCGTTGTACTTGTATCTGCCTACGTTCACGCCGGCAAAAATGCCGCCGGCTGCCAAGGCGACCAGTCCGAAGATCCAGCCGTAGTGACTGAGCACGTAGCCGAGCTTGTTGTTTTTCTTCTCCTGCTCTTCGGCTGCCTTCTTCGGGTCAACGCCGTCGACGTGGTTGCTGTGACCGCCGTTTTCCGGAATGCCGCCGCGGTAGAATTCCGCGTTCATGGCGGCAAAGGTCTTGGCGGCTCCCAGCATGTCGTTGTCGTTGAGGTATGGCTTCATCTCGTTCTTGATCTGCGTCATGCGCTCGTCGGTGAAGTAAGCCTCAGCGACGCCGTGGGTGAGGATATAGCGGTTGTTGGAGCCTGCGTCGATAATCAGCATGGCGGAATCGGTCGTGAACCATTCGCGGTGATTATCGTAGTAGTTGTTGTAGTAGCTGTCCATCTCGCTTGCGCTGATGTTGTAGTTGGTAGTGACGACTGCTACCTGCCAGCCGGTTTCTCTGCCGGTTTTCTCCAGCGTCGCGCAGAGCTGTTCGGAGCCTGCCGCGTCAAACAGATTCGCCTCGTCGATCAAGGCGTAATTCTGGCTGTAGCTGTTCGCGGCGAACACCGGAACGGCGGATACGCCGATCAGTACAGCCGCTGCCGCAAATGCGGAAATTTTTGTCCTGATCATCCGAGCAACAAACCTCCCAGCGTAGCGAGAATAAAGACGATAGCGGCAACGATCGCGCCCCAGAGGACGAGTTTACCGCCTGCCACCGGCAGTTTTCCGTAGATCTTGCCGGTCTGACCGTTGATGGCAAAGGGAAGGATATCTCCCTTGTATTTATAGGTGACGATCCAGACAGGCAGCAGGGTGTAGCGCCAGATCTGGTTGAAGGTCTTGTCGTTGTAGCTCTCGGGGCTCACGCTCTCGTAGCCGTTCATGGTGTCTTCGAGCAGCGACTTGGCGTATTCGTCCATGCGGCGGGCGATGTCGCCTTCGATCTCCTGTCTGCCGATCTCGCGCTTTTCCGCCTTGAAGCCGGACAGATAACTCATCGAGAAGGGCTGCGCCTTGGAAACGTCAAAGGGATGTACGCACTGCAGCATTTCATGCCGCTTGGACGCCTTGTATTGGTTGAGATAGCTCATCGCCTGCTGCGCGTTCTGCTGACGGTTGCTCATCGGCTGATCCGGCTGCGTTTTTTTGGCGCTGTCCTTGTCGCGCAGGGCTTCTTCAAAGACGTTGCGAATCTCGATATCGCCGGTACGGTAGAGGCGATAGTTGCTGGTCTCGGTGTACTGACGGTTGCCGGTCGTCCAGTGACGCACCTTCTTAGCGTTGGCGGTCATGCTCGCCTGCATCTGCTCGTCAACGTAGTAGTAAGGAAAATACACGCCCTGCATTTTCTCGACCTGCGTCTTGCTCGCGAAGCCGGCGGGCAAAAACTTCTTCTTGCCGCAGAACTTCATGAACGCGTCGACAGCCTTATCCTTGGTGAGCGCAAAGGGAATGACGAAATCGGGACGGTACTCGCCGGAAAGACGGGAGCCGAGCACAACGGGGTTCTGGCAGTAATAGCACTCGGTCGCCGCGGTGGATTCGGCGGTGATGACCTCTGCGCCGCAGCTTGGGCAGCTGTAGGACACCATCGCGTCCTCGTCAAACTCCTCGCCTTTTGCCTGCGCCTTCTTCTGCGCCTCTTCGGAATGCTTGACCTCGCGCTCGTTGATGGTTTCGGTCTGCTCCTGCTGGGCATAGATCTTCTGGATCTCTTCGACGGTAGTATCCGCGCCGCAGTATTCGCAGCTGAACAGTTGCTTGTCGGGGTTAAAGGAAAGCGGTGCGCCGCATTTGGGGCACTTATATTCCATGGTAGCCATAATCTACCTCCGTTTAGTATAGTATGAAAGCGCAGGGCGACCGCAAGAGCCGCCCTGTGCGAAAAATTCGGGGATATTACTGCTTGGTGCCGCACTCGGGGCAGAATTTTGCGCCTTCCGCAAGCTGTGCGCCGCAGTTGGTGCAGAAACGTCCCTTGGGAGCTTCCGGCTTGGGCTTGCCGCAGTTGGAGCAGAATTTGCCGGTATTGGTCGCGCCGCATTCACACTGCCAGCCGCCCTGCTGAGGCTGCTGGGGAGCTGCCTGTACGAAGCCCTGCTGGGGCTGCTGCGGATAGCCGCCCTGCTGAGGCTGCGCATACTGAGGATTCTGCATGTAGTTGCCCATCACGCCGGCGCCCATGTTCTGCGCCATGTTCATGCCCATGAAGCCGATCGCCGCGCCGCCGGGGTTGTTGCCCGCGCCGCTGATGCCTTCGCCGACGCTCTTTGCCATGTAAGCCTGCTGATTGGCAGCGTCCTTGAGGTAGCTGACCTGAGAGGCCATCTTGCTGCGCTCGTTGATGATCTGCTGGCTCTCGTCGGTATAGGAGGGAAGCTGCATACCGACGGACACGACCTGGAAGCCTCTGAGCTGGTTCCAGTCGTCGTCGAGCGCATCCGCCATGTACTTGCCCATCTCCTTGGTCTTGGAGGTGATGTGGCTGATGCGGAAGCCGTCTGCGGAATACTGGTTGAAGGCGGTGCCCAGCTCAGCGATAAACTCGTCGTTGTACTGCTGGATATCGGGCAGCGCGAAGGCGAACGATCTGTTCTCGGTGATGACCTCTCTGGGGATGACCTCCATATAGAATTTGAAGGGGTCGGTGATCTTGATAGAGTAGGTGCCGTGCAGACGCATGAACAGCTCTGACTCATAGAAGTTATCGTAATACTGCACCGGGGTCTGGGTGCCGAACTTGATGTTCTTGATCTCCTGCAGATTGATGTAGAACACGTGCTGAGAGGTGGAGGAAATGCCGCCGTAGCGGATACGTCCGAAGCTCTCCTTGAGGGTGTCCTTGAACTGACCGTTGAAGAGAGAGGGCAGGGAACTGTTGTCCACCTTGTAGTAGCCCGGCTCTGCGGTGTAGTCGACGACCTTACCGCCGTCGATCAGGATCATCATCTGGTTATCATATACATGAATAATCGAGCCGTTGGAAACGAGGTTCTCTCCGCCCTTTTTATTCTGGCTTCTGCCTCTCTGGTCGACCGCCTGACCGGGAACGATGACATCGTTATTGCCCATCGGGGAGGGCTCGATGACTTCCAACCAGGAATCGGCAAGACCGCCTGTTACCGCGTTGATCGCAGCTCTGATAATACCCATAGTAAAATTCTCCTTTATCTGGTTATTTCAGGGGCTAATTTACCCCTATTATTCATATCATAATACAAATTGTGCAAAAAAGCAACAGTTTTTGAATGGGAAAAGTGAAAAAGTTGGTGGTTGTGAGTGGAGTTGTCAGTTATTAGTTATTAGTTATCAGTTATTCGGCGATAAAGGAAGTCGCGTTGCTTCTATCCGACTTTTCCTGAGTTGCCGACCTTTTCAACTGACAACTGATAACTGCGCCGCAGGCGCAACTGCTAATACGGCTTCGCGACGGTTCTTTCCTCCTTGACGGATTCAAAGCTCCACGAACGGACGTTGATCTCCCGGATACCGGTGCCGCAGTAGTCGCAGAACTTCTGTCCGAGGTTCTTGACCGGCGCGCCGCAGTTGGGGCAGTTGATGCCGATCGCGCTGGCGCTGTAGTCGGTCATTTTGGCGACGTCCTGCACATACACCAGCGCTACGTCGTAGACGGTCTGCTTTTTGCGGTCGGTCTTGCCGGCGATCAGCTTGCCCCCCTCGTCGCGCGTCACGTCGTAGTGACCGACGGAGGCGTTGAACAGGATCGTCACCGTCGCGCCGTTCTTGATGTACCGGGCGATCTCGATCTGGTGGATCTCGGTGTCCCTGATCTCACGGACGTAGCCGTTGGCGTTCAGATCGGCGATAATGCCGCTGACGCTGTTGCGCAGGCTCGCAGAGCAGTCCTTGGTGAGCTGTGAGACGTCGCGCGAGGTGATCGCGGCAAAATAGCCGCGCAGTACGCCTTCCACCCTGCCTTTGAACACGTCGTAGTCGAAATCGGGGAAGTCGTGATGGATCTGCGGCAGATAGATATCCGTCATACCGTGAATGGAACGCGCGCTTTCCGACGCGTTTTCGATTTGTTTGACCGCTTGGCTCAAATCGGAGGTGCCGAATGCCTGTTGCGAAAAATTCCTGAGCCTTCCGCGGACGTACAGGAAGATCACCAGTATCACAACTGCCAGCACCGCGATGACGGCAAGCGGTACGATAGCGCCTGCCCAGTTCATGCTTCGGTGTCCGTCACGGCGATACCCAGCACGTCCAGGCTCTCCTTGTCGACCGGAGCCGGACAAGCGGACATCAGCTCGCTGGCGTTCTGCACCTTCGGGAAGGCGGTGACGTCGCGCAGGCTGTCGGCGCCGCAGAGGAGCATGGTCACTCTGTCCAGACCGATACCCATGCCGCCGTGAGGCGGAGCGCCGTATTTGTAGGCTTCCACCAGGAAGCCGAATTTCGCTTCGATCTCCTCGTCCGTCAGCTTGAGGGCGCGGAACATCTTTTCCTGTAATTCGGGGTTGGTGATACGCATGGAGCCGCTGGACAGCTCTACGCCGTTGAGCGTGAGGTCAAACGCCTTGGCGATCACGCGCGACGGGTCGGAATCGAGGTACTGGATGCACTCCTCCTTGGGCATGGTGAAGGGATGGTGCATGGCGACCCATTCGCCGGTCTCCTCGTCCTTCTCGAAGAACGGGAAGTCCACGATCCAGAGGAACTTGAACTCGTCGGGAATGATTTCCAGACGCTTGGCGATTTTCAGACGGAGCGCACCGAGGGTGGATAGCACCGTGCTGTTCTTGTCGGCGACGATCAGGATCACGTCGCCCTTCCCGGCGCCGAGACGCTCGTAGATCGCGTTCAGCTCGTCGTCGGTCATAAATTTCTTGAAGGAGGCGTTCGGCTCGTCGACCCATCTGACGTAGGCGAGTCCCTTCGCGCCGATACCCTTGACATATTCGGTGAGCTTGTCGATCTCTTTTCTGGTGTAGACCGAAGCGGCGTTCTTCGCGACAATCGCGCGGACAGAACCGCCGTTTTCAATCGCGCCGGTGAATACGCCGAAGCCGCAGTCCTTGACCAGATCGGAGATATCTTGCAACTTCATATCGAAGCGGATATCCGGCTTGTCGGAGCCGTAATTTTCCATCGCCTCGGTATAGGTCATGCGCTCAAAGGGCGTGGGCAGTTCCTTGCCGAGAACCTCTTTGAACAGGCGCTTGAACAAGCCCTCGTTGACCTCCAGGATATCCTCGACGTCCACGAAGGAGAGCTCCATATCGATCTGGGTGAATTCCGGCTGGCGGTCAGCGCGCAGATCCTCGTCGCGGAAGCAGCGAGCCAGCTGGATATATCTGTCAAAGCCCGACACCATCAGCAGCTGCTTGTAGATCTGCGGCGACTGCGGCAGGGCGTAGAATTTGCCGTGGTGGATACGCGAAGGCACCAGGTAGTCTCTCGCGCCCTCGGGGGTGGATTTGATCATCATCGGGGTTTCGATCTCGACAAAGCCGTTCTCGGCAAAGTAATCTCTCGCCACCTTGGAGATCTTGCTTCTGAGCATGATGTTGTTGAGCAGCGGACGGCGGCGCAGATCGAGATAACGGTATTTCAGGCGCAGCTCCTCGTTGGTGCTCAGATCGTCCACGATCTCAAACGGGGGCGTCTGCGCTTTAGAGAGCACGCGCAGATCCTCGACGACGATCTCGATCTCGCCGGTGGGAATTTCGGTATTCTTGGCGCTTCTCTCGCAGACCTTGCCCTTGGCGGCAAGCACGAATTCGCTGCGGCAGCCAAACGCCTTGTCAAAAACCGTTCTGTCCGTCTGATCGTTGAACGCCAGCTGGACGATACCGCTGCGGTCGCGCAGATCAATGAAGATCAGCTGACCGAGGTCGCGGCAGCGCTGTACCCAGCCGCAGACGACGACCTCCTTGCCGACGTCGGAGATGCGCAGGTCTCCGCAGTAATTTGTACGCTTTAATCCAGTCATATATTCCATTTGCATTACCTCTTCCTAAATAATGGCAACACCGCGCAATTTGCGGCGCACACCTGAATGATGCATGATACCTAAGAACAATTTTTTATTTGGGATTTATGGCAAAAAGCCACTGTTTAAGCCATTTTTACATGATTCCCAACCTGTTTTTTATTTGGGATTCATGGGAAAACGCTCCATGAATCCCATGAGTCCCATAAATTCCGTTTCAGCGTCCATGAATCCCATGAAATCCGAGGCTGGGATTTATGCAAAAACCCACTGTTTATGCGGTTTTTCACCATGCGTCCCAAATAACTTATTGTGTGTGGGACGCTTGAAATTCAACGTTAAATCTGAAAACCGCTCGCGTCCGCCAACTGCAGGACGGAGAATTTCTCGGCAAAGCTCTCGTCGAGCGCAAGCTCTGTCTGTTCGCCGCTGTCCATGTTCTTGACCTTCGCCTTGTTTTCGGCGATCTCGTTGTCGCCGAGCACCATGGAATACTTCGCGCCGATCTTGTCGGCGTATTTCATCTGCGCTCTCAGTCCTCTGCCGACCACGTCGGTCTCTGCGGTCAGACCGGACTCGCGCACGCGACGGAGCAGCTCAAACGCCTTAATCTTCGCTTCGTCGCCCATGGTGGCGATATACAGGGCGCAGGAATCGTTGTTCGGGATCTCGATGCCCTGCGCGTCCATCACCATCAGCAGTCTTTCCAGACCCATCGCGAAGCCCAGAGACGGCGTGTGCTTGCCGCCGAGCTCCTCGATCAGTCCGTCGTAGCGGCCGCCGCCGCAGACAGTTCCCTGCGCGCCGATACAGTCGGTGATGAACTCAAACACGGTCTTGGTGTAGTAGTCCAGACCGCGGACGATTTTCGGGTTGACATTGTAAGCGATGCCGGCTGCGTCGAGGTACTTTTTAACCTCGGTGAAGTGATTCTCGCAGTCCTCGCAGAGATAATCGGTGATGACCGGCGCGTCCTTGGCGATCGCCTGATCCTCCGGGCTCTTGCAGTCGAGCAGGCGCATGGGGTTCTTTTCCAGTCTTGTCAGGCAGGTTCCGCAGAGCTTGTCCTTGTACTGAGAGAAGTAATCTCTGAGCGCCTGGTTATACTTTGCGCGGCATTCCGGACAGCCGATGGAGTTGAGCTCCAGGTGGATCTGGTCGAGACCGAGCCTATCGAGCACGGACTGCGCCAGACAGATGATCTCCGCGTCGGCGACCGGCGACTGGGTGCCGAATTCCTCGATGCCGAACTGGTGGAACTCTCTGAGTCTGCCAGCCTGCGGCTTTTCGTAGCGGTAGCAGGAGACGAAATAGCTCGCCTTGACCGGCAAGCCCTCGTTGTCGAGGCTGTGCTCCAGCATTGCTCTTGCAGCGCCGGCAGTGCCCTCCGGACGCAGGGTGACGCTCTCGCCGCCCTTGGTGTCGAAGGTGTACATTTCCTTCTGTACGACGTCGGTCGTCTGACCGACGCCGCGCGCGAACAGCTCGGTGTGTTCAAACACCGGTGTGCGAAGCTCCTTGAAGCCGTAGGCGCGGCTTTCCTCGCGCATGATATTTTCGATGAACTGCCAGCGGTAGCTTTGCTTGGGCAGCACGTCCTCTGTGCCTTTGATTTTTTTCGTGATTAACGCCATATATACCTCCAAGTAGTTGTGAGTTACGAGTTACAAGTTGGAAAAGTCGGCAAAACGGGAAAGGTCGGATAGAAGTGACAGCGTTTCCTTTATCGCTGATTAACTAATAACTAATAACTGATAACTAATAACTGATAACTAATAACTGATAACTTCCCTTATATACGCAATTATCGGGCAGCGAAACGCCACCCGATATTAAACAAATTTAAGTATAGCAAATAAACCCTGAGAAATAGGGGTTATTTGAGAATATTTCTCCAGTCCAGATCGCCGCGCTCCAGACCGTGGATCAGCACCTCGGCGGTCGCGATGTTGGTGGCGACCGGAATATTGTGCATGTCGCAAAGCCTGAGCATGTTCATATCGTTGGGCTCGTTGGGCTTGGGATTGAGCGGGTCTCTGAAAAAGAGCAGCATGTCGATCTCGTTGCAGGCGATACGCGCCGCGATCTGCTGGCTGCCGCCCTGAGAACCGGCGAGGAACTTCTGGATTGTCAGCCCGGTTGCCTCGGATACCATTTTACCGGTCGTGCCGGTAGCGCAAAGGTTGTTTCGGCTGAGTGCGCCGCAATAAGCAATGCAGAACTGCACCATCAGTTCTTTCTTTTCATCATGTGCAATCAAAGCAATATTCATATCCAAAATCCTCCAAATCTTTCGTATTCTATTCCATCAGAGCATTCCTCTGAGCACCAGCGGACAGGGCTGACCTTCTACGCGCTTCGCGAGCCGGTCAAACGGCGAAAACGACGCGCCGCTTTCCACGCCGGCAGCGCCTCGCTGCATCACCACCGAGATGTTGATGTCGAAGGGAACCACCGCGATCAGCTGCGTCTGCGCCGCGTCGATCACCGCGTCCAGATCGGCGTAGAAGCCGAGCTTTTTGAACACGCGCTTGTCAAAGCGGTTGATCACCAGACGCATGTGCGAAACGCCGAGGGATTCAAGCCTCTTGCGCACCTTTACGCCGCCTCTGACGCTGGTCGGCTCGGCGTTTGTCACGATCAGCGCGCTGTCGGCAGGCGACGCGGCGGTGACAAGTCCGGAACCGATCCCGGCAGGGGAATCAATGATTACATAGTCAAAATTGTTTTTTACACTGTCCACCAGCTGCCTGAACACCGCCGGGCTGAGCTCGTTTTCGGCGTCAAAGGGAGCAGCCATCAGATAGAGATTATCGTTGTTTTTGCTCTTGTAGACCGCTTCGCCTACCGTGCAGTTGCCGCAGACGGCGTCTGACGCGTCAAACAAAATATCCTGCTCGATGTCAAGCATAATGTCAAGACCGCGCATGCCGCAGTCGGAGTCGATCAGCAGAACCTTCTTGCCCTGCCTGACAAGCGCGACCGACAAGCAGATACAGACAGTGGACTTGCCTGTGCCGCCTTTTCCGGACGCTACAACGATCACATTGTTCATAATACAATACCTCTTGTCTATTCTATCACAAATTGTCGCAAAGGGCAACAAGCCAGACGGAATTTTTCAAACAAATTTTTTAAAAATATTTTAGGCATAGTTACTAAAGGACTGAGAAAATCCACCGTGGGGATTTGTCGCTAGTTGGCAGTTTTTTGAAACCAGCCGTCCAGCAGCGCCTTGGCGGCGTTCATCGCGCATACGCTTTTGGCGCCGTGTTCGAGCACGACGGCGACGGCGACCTCCGGATTTTCAGCCGGCGCGTAGCAGATAAAGGTCGCGTGGTCGGAGCCGGCATTCTCCGCCGTTCCGGTTTTGGCGGCGACCGTGACCGGATAATCGCCGAACACGCCGTAAGCCGTTCCTTCGGGGTTCCGGGTGACCTCGCACATGGCGTTCTGCACGGCTTTCAGGTGCTTTTTGTCGATCTGTAATGCGGCGGCGAGCTTTGGCTGTGTTTCGCCGATGATCTTCGTCCGTTCGTAATCGGTGATCTTGCTCACCACATGGGTTTGCAGGCGTTTGCCGTCGTTGGCGATCGTCGCCGCACAGGTCGCCAGCTGCAAGGGTGTAAAGGCGTTGTCCGACTGTCCGATCGCCGCCTGAACGGTATTGCCCGGCGACCAATGGTCGCTGTCCCTGCCGGCGAGAACGCCCTTGCTCTCGCCGGTTTCCACGCCGGTTAGCTCTCCCAGACCTAATCGTTCGGCATATCGGTCGATTTTTTCGATCCCCAGCCGTCTGCCTGCTTCCGCGAAATAGTAATTGCAGGAATGGGCAAGCGCTGTCGTCAGTTTTTCCGTGCCGTGATAGTGCATACAGGCGACCGGGTCGGACGGGTAGTAGTCGTAGATACGCGAGCAGAATATCTCCGTTTCCGGCGTTATAACGCCCTCCTGCAAGGCGGCAAGCGCTACGCAGGGCTTGAACACGGAACCGCAGGCGTAAGTACCCGAAAACGCCCGGTCAAAAAGCGGCGCTCTGCCGTCGCTGAGCAGCCTTGCGTATTCCTCGCCGTAGGCGCTGTAGCGGTTGAGGTCGAAATACGGGTAACTCGCCGCCGCCAGCACGGAGAAATCGCTGACCTTCAGCATGACTGCCGCGCCGCTCTCGCAGTCCTCTCCGGCGGCGTGGATATTGTCCTCCAGCGCCCGGTCGGCGATTGCCTGTAGATCGCTGTCGAGCGTCAGCCAGACGGTATTGCCGGGCTTTGGTTCGGTTGTCGTGACGGTGACGGTTTCACCGTCGGCGTTCTGATAGGTCTGCTTCTCTCCGGCAACGCCGCGCAGGGTGCTCTCCAAGGCACGTTCCACGCCGAATTTGCCGATCCGGTCGCTGAGACGATAGCCCTCGCCGGAAAGCGCCTCATATTCCTCGGCGGAGATCGCGCCGAGAGCGCCCAGCAGATGCGGCGCTAAGGTGGGCTGTTCCGCCTGACGGACAAAGCGGGTTTTGATTTCCACGCCGTCCATCCCCTGTAATCGTTCGCTGAGATATCCGGCGTGCGCCTGACTCAGATCCGGCGCTAAGTCAAATCTGTCCGTTTCCGCTTTTTCCATGCCGTATCGCACCGAAATTAAGTCGTGCAGCCGTTTTTCACTGCCGGTCAGTCCGTAACGCTGACAGAGCGCCTTTTCATCTTCGCAATCCTTTGGCAGCTCGTCCGTCCATTTTTCGCCGACCTGCGCGAGCAGATCGAGTATGTAGGCGAGGGTGCTGTTATCAATCTTTGTGCGGTCGACGGTCAGCCGGCAGCGCGTTTCGTTGACGACCAAGCCGTTGCCGTCTTTGTCCAAGATCTCGCCGCGTATCCGCTCGGAGCTTTCGGTGATACTCCCGGCGTTTTGCGCCATCTCGCGGTACTCTTCGCCGTGAAGCAGCTGCCAGTCCGCCAGTCTCGCCGCAAAAGCGGCAAACACCGTCAGCGTCATGACAACGCAGACGGTGTAAAGTCGGCTCTGAGATTGTCGGCGCAAACCATCACCTCCTGTCAGCGAATTAGCCGGTGAAACAGTCCGTAAAGCGGAATGGAGCAAGCCGCCGTCAAGCCGATCCCCGGCAGATAATGCCGGACGAACAGCACGCCCCAATCGGGAACTGCCGCAAGACGGAACAGGCAAAAATAGCCGCAGACGATGATCAGGACGGCGGTTGACGAGATGATCGCCGCAGAAAGCCAATACCTGCGCCAGCGCATCTCAAACAGCTTTGAGATAAAGAAGCAGGCGACCGTCGCCGTTACGGCAAAATAGCCGCCGTGCTCCGGCGTCAGCATATCCGTCATCATGCCGCAGATACTTCCGACGATCGTCGCGGGAATAGGTTCCAGCAACGCCGCCAGCACCAACGCGGACAAAAGCAGTAGGTGAAGATCTGTCACGGTCTGCAAAACGGCGAGCAGAAGCAACAGCGCTGCAAGCGTTGCGATTCCGGTCGGTTTAGCCATCGGTTTTATCCTTCGGGAGCATGACCGCCGCGTGCGTCAGCCGACGAATATCGACCGCTGTTTGGATCACCGCCAGCCGCTCGGCGCTGAACGCGTCAAACTGTATCTCCCTGACCGTGCCGATGACGATGTTTTCCGGAAAAACGCCGCCCGAGGTCACCACCAAGTCGCCTTTGGC
>CAMKSB010000040.1 GCA_946415335.1 uncultured Clostridia bacterium | reverse complement strand
GCTCGACAAACGCACCGTAGTTCTCCACGCTTCTCACGATCCCGGAGACCGTCTCTCCCGGACGGAAAAAGGCGGCGTTTTCCTCCCATGTGCCGAGCAGTTCCTTGTGACTGAGACTGATCCTGCCGTTCTGAACGCCGCGAATGACCGCGCGGATGTCCATGCCCACGGAAAAGCGTTCCTTCGGGTGCTCGATCCGCGAAACAGAGATCGCGTCGATCGGCATAAGCGCCACGATGCCGCAACCGATATCCGCGAACGCGCCGAAGTTCTCCAGATGGGTGATCTTCGCGTCGACCACATCGCCGCGACGAAGCTGCCGGATGTAGTTTTCCAGACAGCGCCGCTGCGCTTTTTCGCGCGAGAGCAGGGCGATCTCCCTGCCGTTTTCGTCATGAGAAAAGCCGGTCACGACAAAGCAGACGGGACGGTTGACGCGCGAAATGACCGCAATATCCCTCACGCTGCCCTCGCGGATGCCAATCGCGCCTTCCTCGCGCGGGATCACGCCCTGCATACACCCCAGATCCACCGTCAGATTATGCGCCGCGTCACAGAGGACAGCGCGCGCTTCCAGAATATCGCCGTTCTGCGCCGCTTCATGCAGCAGCCGCGGAGATTGAAGGACCGCCAGGTTTTCCCGGTCATGAATGCGCTTGCCCTCGGGCAGATAGTCAGACATTTTATTACCTCCGTCAATTTTGGTTACAAAACAGGATATGTGCGGACGGTCGGATTTATGAGAGAAAGACGTTTCGGCGGCTCTTGATTTGGAGCATTTGCAAAAAAACAGAAAGTGTGTTATAATAGTACAATCAAAGATTTGTGTGTTTTCGCGTTTTGATTTGTGTGTTTTGATTTATCCAACCGAAAGGAAAATAGTTATGAAAAATCATCGGAAAGCACTGATTCTGAGCATGGCACTGATGCTGCTGATCACGGCGTTCAGCGGCTGTCAGTCACAGCAGCCGGAGACATCGGAAAAGACCGAACCGACCACCGCGGCGATCCTGCCTGCGAGCACCGGAGACGAACCGGTCAAGGGCATTTCAAACCTGGGCATCTCCCCGGAAGAGTTGGGGATCGCTCCGAACATTCTCCACGACAGCCACGAGGTAGGCTTCCAGCTGGAGCCGCCGCAGCCCGGCGATACGATCGCAGTCGTACACACCGGCAAGGGCGATTTTACCCTGCGTTTCTTCCCGGAGCAAGCGCCCAAGGCGGTGACGAATTTCATCAACATGGCAAAGGACGGCAGGTATAACAACACCAGCTTCCACCGCGTCATCAACGACTTCATCGTGCAGGGCGGCTACGTCGGCAATGAAGAAGGCTCTGTCAACGGTACCAACTATTATGGCGGAGCATTTGAGGACGAGTTCTGCGACAAACTGTTCAATATCCGCGGCGCTGTATCGATGGCGAGCAGCCGCCGCGACGAAAACGGCAGCCAGTTCTTCATCAACCAGACGAGCGCCAAGGCGTTTGCCGACAAGGGCGGCTGGAGCCCTTACGAATCCGCTTGGGCGAACGTCAAGAGCCAGCTGCTCAGCTACAAGGATTCCAATCTGCTTTCCGCCTATATTGATGAAAACGGCGACAAATTCATCAACACCGACGTGATCCCGGAGGACGTCCGCGCGTTTTACGAGAAGCAGGGCGGCAATCCCAACCTCGACGGCGCTTATAATGCCGCCGACAGGGGAAATACCGTCTTTGCGCAGGTCATCGACGGCATGGACGTTGTTGACGAGATAGCCGCGACAGAGACGGACGATAAAAACATACCGGCAGAAATAATTCTGATAAAGAATATTGATATCACCACCTATTCCGGCACTGAGACAACGACAGCGGAAACGACCGCTGAGTAAAAAAAGGAGATAGCCATGGCTGACAGACCGATCGTGGCGGTCATGTACGACTTTGACCGCACGCTTTGCACGCGCGATATGCAGGAATACAGCTTCATCCCCAGTCTGGGCATCACAGAACGCGAGTTCTGGGATTTCGCCAATGTGCTCGGCTCACAGCAGCACATGGACTCCGTGCTCTCCTATATGTACGCCATGGTCAAGCTGTCCTCCGACCGCGGAAAGCCCCTGCAGCGACAGCACTTGGTCAACATGGGCAGAAATGTCGAATTTTTCCCGGGCGTGACAAGCTGGTTTGATCGTGTTTCCGACCGTGGAGCGCAGCTCGGTATGCAGGTGGAGCACTACGTCATTTCCTCCGGCATGAAGGAGATCATCGAAGGCACCGCGATCGCGGACTGTTTCAAGAGTATCTTTGCCTGCGAGTTTCTCTATGACAGTGACGGCAATGCCGTCTGGCCGAAAACCGACGTCAACTACACCAACAAGACGCAGTTTGTGTACCGCATCAACAAGGGCGTTCTCGACGTCGCCAACGACGTCGACCTCAACCGTTCCATGCCGGACGACAGCAAGCGCGTGCCGTTTTGCAATATGATCTATATCGGCGACGGACTTTCCGACGTCCCCTGCATGAAGATGATGAAGGCTTACGGCGGCTATTCCATCGCGGTTTACCAGAACCGCCGGAAGGTTGAGAGTATGCTGGAACGCGACCGCGTGGATTTCATCTATCCGGCGGATTATCGGGAGGGAAGCGGACTGGACGTTACCATGAAGAATATCCTGCGCAAGATCGCCGTGAGCGAAACGCTGTATCAGGAGAACACCTCCCAAAAGCGCGCGCAGAACAAGTCATAAAGCACAACGGGACCGGCTTACAACCGGTCCCTGATTTTCAGTGCATTTTTTCGTAGTATTCCCTGAGTTTGCTCAGCTTCCGCTTGGCGCTGCGGATGTGTCGGCATACGGTAGAAGGCGAAAGTCCCAGCGCGGCAGCGATCTCCTTCTGCTTCTTGCCGGAGTAGTAGGCGACCAGACAGCGCCTCTGCGCTTCCGTCAGTTCGCTGTCGAGCGCCAGCTTCAGGATCGCCTTCATCTGAGTAAGCTGGGTGCGGTTATCACCGCCTGCCTGTCCCTGCTCGTGAAGAAACCAGCAGAGATTGGCGTTCTTGTCGGTGATATGGATCTTTCTCATGCGGCCTCACGGTGCCTTGAACGCAAAAGGGCGGCTATGCGCAGACATTCGCCGCGGTAAACGCGATATTTGTAGATCCTGTCCTCCAGTTCCTTTTTCTCGGTTTTGGAAGCGCCTTTGCGGCGCGCGTTGAGCTTGTCAATGACCTTCTGCATCATGTCAGCAGTGTCGAGATATTCCTGTGACCAAATAAGATAATTCATCTGTTTCCTTCCCTTTCGCAATTAGTATGTAGGTTTCGGCGTTGGGGCGGTACGCTTTTGTTATCCTAATACTATTATAACGGATTCCGAAGGAAAAATCAAACGAATGTTCGATAATTTTCGAATTGGATAAAATTTTCCCATAATCGGCAAGTTATTGTTCTATTTCAGAAAAATAACGCCATATTTTCTCATCGTTCGCCTGATAAACCGTCAAACGGCTGTCCTGCCAAATCTGCGAACAAATTTTTGTGTCTTTTGCCAGTTTTTTGTCGGCAAATCCGGGAGAAAGCCAAAAGAACCCAAAAATCTTGTACAAACGCCAACATACTTTTTTGTGCAAGGTGTCATTTCGCATGTTGAGAAAAGACAAAATGTTTGTTTGACACTTGAAAAGAAGGGCAAAAAATTGTATAATAAAACAAATGAAACAAGGCAAAACCCGCTTGGAACCGTATTTTTTCAAAGCAGAAATTGTCTGATTTTAACTTTCGGCAAAATGCAATGCTCTTTTCAAGGACATTCATTTTCATAAAACACACAATCGCGAAGCAAGCTGTCATTGGCAGCTTGCTTTGCTTTTAAATTAATTCGGACAGATTGTCAAAAAGGCTTGCAAACCTTTGCGAATAATGGTAATATGTTGGTGAAACCAATTCCCAATCAAAAAGGAGAATCCGGCTATGAAAGTAAAAATCATTTCCGACAGCACCTGCGACCTCTCGCCCGAGCTGGTGCGTCAGTATGACATTGGCATTGTACCGCTCTATGTGGTGATGGGCGACCGCATCAGCAAGGACGGCGTGGAAGCAACGCCGGAGGATATCTACGACTATGTTGACAAGACAAACGTGCTTCCCAAGACCTCGGCGCCGAATCTCAATGATTTCCTCAGCACCTTCGGCAACTGGAAGGAACAGGGCTATGATATTGTCCATTTTAACATCAGCGCGGATTTTTCCAGTTCCTACGCTACGGCGGTGACGGCAGCAAACGAACTCGGCGGCATCGAGGTAGTTGATACGCGCAACCTCTCCACCGGCTCCGGTCTGGTGGTGCTCCATGCCTGCGAAATGGCGCAGCGCGGTGCTTCCGCCAAAGAGATCGCCGAGGAATGCCGTGCGCTTACCGAGAGGGTAGAGGCGAGCTTCGTGGTTGACAGCATCGACTATCTCCGCAAGGGCGGCAGATGTTCGGCAATCGCCGCGCTGGGAGCCAATTTACTCAAACTCAAGCCCTGCATCGAGGTGATCGACGGCAAGATGACGCCCGGCAAAAAATACCGCGGCAAGATCGACAAGGTGATTCTCAATTATGTCAGCGAACGACTGACCGGCAGAGACGACATCGACAAGCACCGCATTTTCATCACACATACGCGCTGCAGCGAGGAGATCGTCGAAGAGGTGCGCGATCTGATCAACGAGGTCTCGCCCGGTTTTGAGGAGATCCTCGAAACCACCGCCGGATGTACCATCACCTCCCACTGCGGACCGTACACCCTCGGCGTGCTCTTTATCCGCAAACCATAATACATGAAAACCGCAAAGGGTTCGGCAGCTGCTGAACCCTTTTTTGCTATTTGCCGACATGAATGAAGAAACAACAGAGATTTTACTGATAAGCGCCTGTTTTTGTCACCCTTTTGTCACCTTGGATGTGGTACGATATGAACATAAGAAACAAAGCGAAAGCGAGGGGTCTATTATGATGAAAAAGAATAGCCTATTGGTTTTAATCATCTCTATGATGATGGCTGTCGTCATGGCGGTAATGTCGCCGGTGCAGGTCGCCGCGGCACTGGGAGACAACAGTGTCCTGTATATCGAGGACGTGAAGATCGGCGTCGGCAAGACAGAGAATGAAGCCGTAAGCGCGCTCGATGGCTATACGATCCTAGCGAACGAGGGCAAGAACGTCGACCTCAATCAGGGCGCCGGCGGCGGTATCGGCTCGAAGGGCAACGCTGTTCGATTTCTTCGCGCAGGATCGCGAGAAGGTCGCGGCCGACGTCACCGTGCTTTATCCGCTCGTCGCTTCACTCTCGGCAGGACAGCGGGCAGGGCTCGAATTCGTCACGCTCAACGATCTGATCATGATCGCCGCGATGGACGGCGAGGGTTACAAGGACGCCGAGACCGACGCCATGGTCGAGTCTTCCATATACGAGAACGTCGACCGCGGGATCTACCAGAGCGGCGGTGTGGCGCTGACGAGTGACGCGCTACGCGCGCACGCGGCGGATCAGGTCGGCGTGGATCCGGACAAGCTGAGCCTGCTCAGCGAGATTCTGCTCGGCGTATCCGGCGCGTCGATCATCGCCTTCGGCGTTTCTCTCGGAAAAAAGATCTCCGAATACAGAAAGTATTCTGCTGCGCTTGACGAGGTGGAGAGAAATATCATTCAGCATGACAGAGCCATCAGCGAAGCGAGAGCCAAGGGATATATGGACGATGTCGCCTCATATAAGAGTATGAAGGAAACCGAGGAAGCCAATAAGGAAACGATTATCAACAATTATTAAGCGAAGTCTCCATTCACCAACAAGCTCCTCTCGGCTTCGGTATCGTCATGGTCGTGGTCTCGTCCGTCGCGCTTTACTTTACTTATCGCGACCTCGTCGATTATTACAAGGTCGACTACACGCCCATTCCGCGCTATATGGTGGATGAAAAGGACATCACTGCCATTAACCCCAAGGGAGAGACGATCGTCATCAAGAATCAATCGGCTTACTACAAGGCAGTCGAGTGCAACCGCGCCGAGAGCGACGAGTGGTACGAAACGCTCGGCGCGTCCGCCGATCTCAACGGCACGGTCGGCAAACAGTGGCTCGCGCTCTATACCGAGAGAAACGAGAACGATGCCCCGATCGTAGCGGACTCCCTCAAAGTGGTCGTCGGCAGCGCGGACGTTCCCGCCGATTACACCACCGGCATCCACATGTTCGGCTCGGACGCGGCTTACAACCTCAACAATAGCCAGCTCGTCTGGAACAACGAAGCAAAGAGCGTGTACGTCTATTACACCGTGGACAAAACCCCGGGCAACGAGTCGACGGGCAAAGAAAACAGCGCCGGAATGACCGGCTCGGTAACGACCTCCGGATTTATCGTATTGGCAGGCGTCGGCGGACTTGCCTTGGGCGTGATCGGTACACTCTGCGTTAAGGCTTTACTGAAAAAGAAGAAGAAGGCATAAAACCATAATACATGAAATCGCAACAGAAGAAACATAGTACGACATAAATCTTATATTCCTAATGAAAAAAACGGCGCGTCAAACCTTAGCTAAATTCTAAGGTCAGACGCGCCGTTGCGCTATCTCTCCGAATTATTAAGCTTTTCCAAAGGAGCACTGAAAGACAAGTTATTCGTCCCAGTTGTGCCAGACGTTCTGGATGTCGTCGTTGTCCTCGAACATGTCGAGCATTTTCTGCATCTTGACAGCGGCGTCCTCATCCTCGATCTTGGTGTAGGTGCTGGGAACCATTTCGAGTTCTGCGGAAGCGAATACATAGCCGAGTTTTTCGAGTTCATCACGAACGGCGCTGAAATCCTCCGGCTCGGTGTAGATGGTGAAGATATCCTCGTCCGCTTCAAAGTCAGCGGCGCCGACTTCCAGCGCGTCGCTCATCACGGTGTCCTCGTCCTTTTCCAGATCCTCACGTTCGATGATGATAACGCCCTTCTGGGAAAACATGTAGCTGACGCAGCCTTGCGTACCCATGTTGCCGCCGAATTTATCAAAATAGTGACGAACCTCGCCGGCGGTACGGTTGCGGTTGTCGGTCAGCGCTTCTACGATCACGGCAACGCCGCAGGGACCGTAGCCCTCATAGGTGACAGCCTCGTAGTTGGTGGAATCGTTGTCGTTAGCCGCCTTCTTGATGATACGTTCGATATTGTCGTTGGGCACGTTGGCAGCCTTCGCCTTGGCAATGGTGTCGCGCAGCTTGGAATTGACGTTCGGGTCAGCGCTGCCGCCGGTTTTGATGGCGACGATCAACTCTCTGCCGATCTTGGTAAAGACCTTGGCGCGTGCTGCGTCATTCTTGCCTTTTTTCTGCTTGATGGTACTCCATTTGTTATGTCCTGACATGAAATCATCCCTTTTTCAAATAGTCTTATCCTATAAATTATAGCACAGAACAGAATGTAATGTAAATAAAGATGACAATCCTGTAACTTTTGACGTAAAAAAGAAGCTGCCCGTCTGAGCAGCTTCTTTGCATGATCGTGATTATTTCTGATCGACCGTCGCGGCGCCTTCTCTGACAAAGGGATAGCCGTTGACATAGAGGGTGTCGCCTTCCATGGAATAAGCGATATCCATGGAGCTCTCCTTGGTGTAGATGAATTTCAGGGTGATCACGTCGTCGGTCACCTCATAGATACCGTCGATGGTGTAGTCGGTGTTCATCATGGTGCCGGTGTAGGGGTTCATCTGGCTGACCTTTTCCTCGTAGGTGGCAGTGCCGTCCTTTTCGAAGTCATATTTGAGATCAAAGCCTTCCTGCTGGAATACCCAAGTACCGATGATCGCGTCGTTGGGCTTGAACTCGCCTTCACGCTCAACCTTCGGCGCTTTGAAGCCGGCGGATTCCATCTCGATGGTCGCTTCCCCGTTCTGGTCGGTGGTGAGCACCATCTTTCTGCCGGTAAAGGCGTTGCCGCTGAACGAGACCTGATATTCGCCGTAGGGAAGGAAGTTGTAGCTGGTGAGGGTATCGACCAGATCCATAGTCAGCATAGACTTGCCTTCGGCATTCTTGGAGAGCGCATAGGTGCCGTGGCTGGTGACGTTGCCGATCGTCGCGGAAACCTTGTCGCCGGTAAAGCTGAAGTAGTAGTCAACGGTCGTCATCTCAGGCTCGTCCGAGGTAGCGTTATCCGCCATCATCGGAACCTGACGTGCATAGTGCCAGGTGCCCTCGATCTTGGTGTTGAAGAAGAGATTGAAGATCAGCACGCCCAGCAGTGCGGCGACTACGATCACGCAGGCGATGATGATCGGCTTCTGCAGCATGGGTTTCTTCTTTTCGGGAACAGCGGGAACCGCTTCTTCCGCTTCTGCGACAGTCTGCTCAGCGGTATCGGCAGCATCCGAAACAGCTTCTCCCGTTTCCTCGGCAGCTTCCTGCACAGTCTCCTGTGCTTCCTCGGCAGCTTCCTGCACGGTCTCCTGTGCTTCCGCAGTAGTCTCGGTTACCGCTTCTGCAGCTTCGGCAGCCGTCTCGGTTGTATCGTTTTCCGTAATGGTTTCATCATTCATGAACTCTTTATTTTCGTCCAATGTAATGCCTCCTTTTACATTCTTATCCTCTATCATACCACGTCAGCGCGATAAAATCAAGATTTTTTTCACCGATCGTCTCCTGATAATAATGGTTACAATTTGGTTACAAAACTATTGTCAAACCATTTTCACGGTGTTATAATATAAGGATAGAAAAAACAGCAGGAAAGGAAGGTTTACATGGTCAAGTCAATGACAGGCTTCGGACGGTGCGAGACCGTGATCGACGGACGCGAGATCACCGTCGAGATCAAGAGCGTCAACCACCGTTATTTTGAATTCAACTGCCGGACGCCGCGCGGTTACAGTTTTCTGGACGACAAGCTGAAAAGCTACGTCAATTCGCGCGTGTCGCGCGGCAAGGTCGATGTTTACGTCAGCATCGGCGCAAGCGAGGACACCGCCGCGGAGGTCACCGTCAACCATCAGCTGGTATCGGGCTATCTCAATGCGATGAAGGAGATCAGCGAGACCTACAGCGTGCCAAACGACGTCACCGTTGTGGCGCTGTCGCGGTTCCCGGATGTTTTCACCGTTCACAAGGCGCCGGAGGATGAGGAAAAACTCACCGCCGACGTACTCGCGGCGCTGGCTCAGGCAACAGACGCATTTGTGGCGATGAGAGAGACGGAGGGTGAAAAGCTGCGCGAAGATATCCTCTCACGCGCAGAGACGATCCTCGGCATCGTCGGCGAGATCGAAGAACGCTCGCCGCAGACCGTCAAAGAATACGAGGAACGGCTGCTGGAGCGCATCCGCCAGACGCTCGACGCGTTTTCCGCCGAGATCGACGAGCAGCGCGTGCTGACCGAGGTGGCAGTCTTTGCCGACAAGGTCGCCGTCGCGGAGGAAACCGTGCGGCTGAGGAGCCATTTTGAGCAGCTTCGCAGCTTCCTCAATCGTGACGAACCGGTGGGCAGAAAGATCGACTTCATCATTCAGGAGATGAACCGCGAGGCAAACACCATCGGCTCCAAGGTACAGGACGCGGTGCTGGCGCACAAGGTCGTGGATATCAAGAGTGAAATCGAGAAGATCCGCGAGCAGGTGCAGAATATCGAGTAAGCGCGAAAGGAAGTACCTATGAAACTGATCAATATCGGCTTCGGCAACCTCGTCAGCGCCGACAAGCTGGTGGCGGTGGTAGCCCCGGATTCAGCGCCGGTCAAGCGCATCGTGCAGGAAGCAAAGCAAAACGGCTTGCTCATCGACGCGACCTGCGGCAGAAAATGCAAGGCGGTGCTGATACACGAGAGCAACCACGTTGTGCTTTCGGCGGTATCCTGCGAGGCAATCGGCAACCGTGCCGAGGAAAGTGAGGACAAGGATGATTAATCAAAACGGAAAGCTGGTGCTCTACTCCGGTTCCTCCGGCGTAGGCAAGGGCACCATACTCAAAAAGCTGTGCGAAAAGGATCCCAACGTCTGGGTATCCGTTTCCAACACCACGCGCCAACCGCGTGTGGGAGAGATCAACGGCGTACACTATCACTTCATCACCGACGAGGAATTTGAGAAAAAAATCGCCGAGGGCGGTTTTCTGGAGCATGCCGGCTACTGCGGCCATTACTACGGCACGCCGCTCGATCCGCTCAACGAAAAACTCGCCGAGGGCAAGACCGTCTTTCTCGAGATCGAGGTAGAGGGCGCGTTGCAGGTCATGAAGCAGATCCCCGACATTCTGAGCATCTTCATCGTGCCGCCGTCCTTTGAAGAATTGGAGCGCCGCCTGAGAAGCCGCGGCACCGAGGACGAGTCGACCATCGAAGCGCGGCTCGAAAAGGCAAAGGAAGAGATCGGCTGCCGCAGCCGTTACACCTATAACGTCATCAACGACGACCTCGACAAAGCGGTTCAAGAGGTTTATGATATTATTCATCAAGATTAAAGGAGAATCACTATGCACAAGGTAAACGTAGACGAATTATTCGCCGGAAAGCAGAGCAAATACGCGCTGGTAGTCGGCGTGTCCAAAAGAGCAAGAGAGATCACCGAGGAATTTGAGCAGAGCGGCATCGTCACCGAGGATAAGCCGGTTCTGATGGCGATCGACGAGATCAAAAACCATGAGGTAGACCTCGTTGAGCCTGACGAGGATGAGCTGTAAGCTCCATGAGCCGCATTTTCGCCGCGTCAGTCGCGGTAGAAAAGGCTGCCTTTTCCTTTGACCGGGAGTTTGATTACCGCATACCCGAGCGCCTGCTGCATGAGTGCGAACCCGGCAAGCGTGTGCTGGTGCCGTTTGGCAGAGGCGACCGCCGCCGTCAGGGCATCATTACCGCCGTCCATGAGATCGAGGACAGCGGCAAGCTCAAGGACGTTCTGTCCGTGCTCGACAAAGAGCCCGTGCTCACGCCGCGGTTGCTCGACGTAGCGCGCTTCATGAAGGAGCGCTGCTTCTGTTCGTATTACGACGCGGTCAAGACCATGCTGCCTGCCGGCGTCAACTACAAGGTGACGACGGTCTACGGCGTGCTTTCCGAGGACGTCGGCGAACTGCCTAACGAGGAAAAGCAGCGGATATACAATTACTTATTACAAAAGAAAAAGCCCGTCCGTCTGGAAAAGCTGCTCGACGACTTCGGTCTGAGCGACAGCACCGTTCCAGACGAGATGGTTCACGACGGCTTACTCTATAAATCCGAGCAGGCGTTCCGCAGGATCAACGACGCGGTGACGAAGATGGCGGCGCTCTCGCACGAATGCGACGTCAGCGCCGTCAAGCTCACACCCAAGCAGGAGAGCGTCGTGGAGCTGCTGCAGGCGACCGGCGCCGCGCCGGTCAAGGAGATCCGCTATTACACCGGCGTGAGCTCCGCCGTCTTGGACGCGCTCTGGAAAAAGGGCGTGCTCTGCTTCTATGACGAAGAAGTGTTTCGCATTGAAGACCGCGCAGCGGACGAGAATCTGCCGCCGCTGATCTTGTCGGACGAGCAGCAGACCGCCTGCGACAATCTCTATCGAGAATATACCGACGGCATGCCGCATGTCAGCCTGCTTTACGGCGTGACCGGCTCCGGCAAGACGAGCGTGTTCATGAAGCTGATCGAGCGCGTCATGGACGACGGCAGGGGCATCATCGTCATGGTGCCAGAGATCTCGCTGACACCGCAGTTCGTTGCGCTGTTCACCAAGCGCTTCGGCGACCGGATCGCTGTTTTCCACAGCGCCCTGTCGTTGGGAGAGCGGCTTGACGAGTACAAGCGCGTCCGTCAGGGAAAGGCGCAGATCGTCATCGGTACGCGCAGCGCCGTCTTTGCGCCCTTTGAGAACGTCGGCTTGATCATCATGGACGAGGAACAGGAGTACAGCTACAAGTCCGAGAGTTCACCGCGCTATCATGCGCGTGAAGTGGCGATGTACCGCTGTGCTCAGTGCAACGGCTTGTTGGTGCTCAGTTCCGCCACGCCGAGCGTGGAGACGTTCTATTACGCCCAACAGGGACGCTATTCGCTCAATGTGCTCAAAAAACGCTACGGCACTGCCACCTTGCCGGAGG
>CAMKSB010000039.1 GCA_946415335.1 uncultured Clostridia bacterium | reverse complement strand
TGCAGCTTCACGTCATCTGTACCGCCGTCCAGCGCGTTCTTGATGTAGTTCAGCGGACTGTACTTGACGGTTGCGCCGCTGACGTTCAGGGTGAACACATCACCGATATCCGTCGCCTTGATTCCTCTGATACGCGCGACCTGATATTCGCCGTTCGGTACGTCTTGCACGAAATAATCGCCGCAGGAGAATTCAAGATCATCATCGCTCTTGAAGTAGAGCGACAAGGTGGTCACGCCGAGAATATGCGGCGGTTCCTTTTTTCAGTATGCGGTCAAGACAACGGTTGTACTTCCTTTTTCTTGTTTCTCACACTTTTGATCAACTTGTATACTACGGGAATGTAGGTGGTGAGCGGAAGGACGAATCCCAGATATTTCAGCCAGCTGTCAGACTGGACAAGCATGTTGAAAATGCCGTGGTAGATGATTGACATCAGCAGTAACGCAAAGGTGCCGCAGTAAAACAGCTTTTTGTGCTTTTTGACAAAGCTCATGCCGTAGCCGACAGTCGCGGTGCAGATACCGTGCATCAGCGCGGTCGAAAAGCCTCTGATGATCGCCCATTCGATCGATACGGCGTCAACGCTGGTAACAAGAATATACGTGTTTTCAAACAGTGCGAAGCCGATGCCGACCGCAAATGAGGACGCAACGAGCTTTTTGGGATCATCCGAGACGACAAACGCGTAAATGAGCACCGGGATCGCCTTGATGATCTCTTCTGTCACAGGCGTAACGGTGGTGGTCACATAGGGCGTATTATATCCCAAAAGCCTGAGCATAAGACCGTTGATCTCGGAGATGAACAGCGCGGCACTGATGCCGATCAGCAAGAATACCATGATCCTGCGCGAGGTTTTATGGATCAGCGGCAGGCTGAGCAGCAATGGGACGAACATACAGATATACAGAATATAGATCATGTTTTCCATTTAGCAATCCCCCTTACAACCGTCGGAATGATCGCCGCCGTGACAAGACCCGTGACACAGCAGCAGATGAACGTCAACAACTCATTGTTGCGGCTCAAGGCGCAGCTCTCCACAAAAATGGATACCGAATAGATCAGCGCAAGCAAGTTGTAGGGACGCAGACATTTGACCACGCCGAAATCGACGTCCGGGAAAATCAGATGCTTCAAGTTGAAGTAGGACGCTACCATCACGAACACGGTCAGCACGGCGCCCATGATCTTCCACAGATCGGAAACTTCGCTCAGCAGGAACAGACCGACATACATCAGGATCGCGGCTACCGGAGCGGCGAGCGCGATCAGTCTGTACTTGGTGAACTCCTTGGAGCGGTCGTCAAGCAGGCTGTCGACGGTGCCGTAATTGGCAGAGAAGAAGAACATCAGACTGCCGATCAAGCCCAGAAAGCCGAGCTGGAAATGTTCCGTCAGATTGCCGCCTGTCAGGAGACGAACGACATTGAACAGCCTTCCGAAGGCTATGCAGCCGAGGGAAAGGGTGATCATCTGCGCGTAAAGAGCCTTTTTGGGACGGAAGAATCGGATTCCCCCATAGATAAACCCCGCAAGAGCACATACGCAAACAATGATGTTTGCAATCAAATACATACTCAAGTGTACCTCCTTTTTATACGGACAAATTTACATTATTTTACTGCGACGCAACCCCGCCGTTGAAAAAAACCTTTTGAACGAAAGAATATTATCAAAGGCGGGATCGGGTGCAGCGACTCGCTGTTATTGCTCGAGATAGAGCTTGTTTTCTGTCACGGAAGCCGTGGTGTAACCTCCGGTGATTTCAGCGGAAGTCTTGACGTTTCCCGCTTCACGCTGAGCAAACATATAGATGCGGTTGTCGCCGGTCATGTGATCTTTGTCAAAGGAGACAGCTCCCTCGTTGAGCTCGACATGCTCCTTGTTATCGCTCTTCATCACATACTCCCACGGTATGACCTTGTTATCGCTACCGGTCGAAGCCGCCTCCATATCCTGCGAATACGGAACGTAATCATACAACGCAAAGCCGATCTTTGTCAAAGGAGATTTCATGTATTCCTTCGGCATGGTGGAGAATATGGGATCCTCCTCGCTTCTCATTCTTGTGTTGTAATCGTCGGCGGCGTACATCGTTGTGTAGTACATATAGATCTTGGGGCCGTTGGTACCTTCGTTGAGGTCTGTGGGGACAGGGTTCTTGTTCCTGTCGTACCTTACCACCGGCGCGTAATAGATCTGGTGACGCTCCGATACGATGCCCTCCGGGTGGAATTCCTCGCCGACCGTGCAGATAATGTCATAGACCGCTTCATACAGCTGCGCCTGCTTTTCTGCCTCCTTTGCCGATTCCGAGGTCTTTTCGTTGATCGCATCCTCATCGAGCGAATAACCGCGGTAGCCTAAGTAAACAAACTTTCCGCCGACGCCGCGGTTGAGATTGATGTCGCAGAACTCTGTGCAGCCTTGCTCGAGCAGGGCGAGCTGCGCCTGTTTCTCGGTATCTCCCGACGCGGTGTAGATCTTACTGAAATAGGAGGTCGTTACGTCGTATTTCGCGTGGATAAAGACCTCCATCCTCGGATCGCCGAAGGGGACGGCAGGCTCGGTAACCACGTTTTTACCGTTCTTTTTACCGATGACGTCGGCTTTATTGACGACGAGAGCGGTAGAAAAACCGGAGATGAAAACCTTGTCGCTGATCTCAAGCTCGGTGATCGGCTTGCCGGGTACGGTGCCTTGGTTATAGGAGTAGTAGACGAAGTAGGTGTTGCCGTTATTCATCTTGATCGGCGTTGAGTTGGACGCGCAGTAATAGGTCGCTCGGTCAAATTGCAGCTGATCCGGTGTGTTCTTTGCGTCCGACTCATAAAGCAGTACGCTTCGGATCGCCTTATCGACGTCGTCCGTTCTGGTAACGCTGAGATAAGCTGCCGGGTCGCCCTTCTTCGGCGGCTTCGGGTCGCTGCCCGCCTTCACATGATTATACCAAGCCTTTGTCGGGTCGCCCGCCACATCGTACGGGATCATTTCGTCAGTGCCTGCCGACACCGCTTCCGACATGGCTTTCAGATCGACCTGCTTGTCAAAAGCTTCCAGCTCGTCGTCGGTGGGCTCCTTGTTTTTATTTTCAAAGGTATCCTTGACGTCTTCTCTTACGGCAGCGCCGACTAAGATCTTGGAAATATACTTTTTCCTCACCACAGGATGCTTGATATACATATAGACCGAGGTGCCTGCCTTATGGTAATGGCTTCCGTTCTTATTATCAGAATCGTCCGGGTCGCCGTCGTCGTCTGTCCATGACGGATAAGAAATATTAAACGGCGTCAGGTTGTAGGGATCCTTTAAATCCTGAATCGAGAAGAAATCTCCGCTCGGTGTGTTTCCGGCAAGCGTTTTGTCGCCGGAAACATCGCAGGTAAACTTGCCGTTGTTGTTCACGCCCTGACGCGCGGATGTGCTGACGACGACGTCATCCAGCGTCAGACCCGGGCGTCCCTTGACATAGCCCGAGACATACAGGTTCGTCGGCAGCAGCGTCAGTTTTCCGTCTGCTATCGAAAAATTACCCTGCGATTCCCTTGTGAAGCCCTTTGAAACCTCCGTATTCGCACCCATAAGTCCATTGGGCGCCATATACGCATTTTCGGGCGAGATACCTCGCAGCACTCTCTTGCTGGCTACCGAACGCTGCGTCACAACAGACGCCGCCACATAGCTGGCGGATGAGTCCGCGGATGCGGAAACATTGGCGGAATAACTCACCGCTTTTTGGAAGCTGAGAGGAAGACTTGAAGTGTACGGCGAACCTCTGAGCACCTGCACATCTGTCAGCGCACGGTAGGGGTTATAACTCCAGGTGTAATACATGCGCATGTATTTTTGATTGCTGTCTATGATGTAGCCCTTATAGAAATAGGACTCGGCAATGTTTACGCCCTTGGTCGCGCTCGGCTCTTCAGTATTGTGAATACCGGAAAGGGTGTCGAACAGCTGGCTGATTTTTGCCAACGTATTCATACCGGTATATGCCGCCGCTTTTTCCGAATCCGCGCCGAAGCCGAAAAAGATGCCGGAAAGATATTTGGTTCCCGAGGTGTAGGTGGTTTCGGGTTCATAATACATATAGCGCTTTGCGTTGTCCCATGTGTCGTCCTCATCCGTAGCATATCCGGTATAGTTGTAGGCGTACTGCTGCGATCTGCCCCAATCCTTGTCGCCGGCATAGGTGAAACGTGTTGTAGCGAAGTTATAGGGAAGTCCGCTGAAGGTGGTGACAGGCTCCCAGCCTGCCTTCGCCTCGCTGTGGGAGGAGACCAAGTGCAGCTTGCCGACCTCGATGGGAGACCCGGCATTTTCATCTCTGGTAAAATACAGACCGTCCAGATCCGCCGGGAAGTTTTTGTCCTCATTTTTGTCGTTCGCCGGATAACCGAGCGTACCGGCGCAGCCGTAGCTACTCGATCCGAAATTGATCTGACCGCCGTTCTGGAAGGTCGCCACCCTGATATCGCGAACCGCAAGCTTGGGATTGCCTGTTACGGTGTAGGCGAGGTAGGTGTACTGGCTCTCGCCCAGCGACTCCTTTCTTTCATCGGCACAGAGATTCTGGTCAAGGACCTGATATTTGCCCTTCATCTTAGTGATCCTTGCCTTTACAGTTTGGGGATCCTTGCCCGAGACAAGGACGAGATCGGCATAGTAGCTCTTTGAGCCGCTGCTCTTCTGCTGTGTGCCGGTGTTGGCGTCGGGCGAGCTGTTCGCTATCGATCTCTCGGTGCGATAATTGATAAAGATACCGTTTACGTCGTCGGACTTCGCGCCGGTGTTGCAGTTAGCGGGCGTTATCTGGCCGAACACGCTTGTGCATTCATAGCCGTTTGGCGTGCTTGTGTCGCCGTAGACGATATCGAAAACATTACCGTTTGCGTCCGCGCGGATCGGGCTGCCGGATCTTTCATCCTTAGAGGTGTACATGCACAGCCAGCCGTTTTGCGCCTGATAGGCGTTCAGGTCGGCGATCCTGCCTTGGTTGTCCTTGACCGCCTCATAGGTCAGGTTGATATTATTACCGTCGTCGATCTTTGTATCGACCGCAAAATCAGCCATCTCGGTGTATTCCTTCGGCTTGCTTTTCAAGATCGCGTCGATGATCAGTGATACGATAAAGAAAATAAAGGTTATCGCCAGTATTACCAGGCTAAAGATACCCGTCCAGCTGCTGACCATCGCCGAAATGGCAATCGACTTGGTAGCGATGGCAGTAACAGTGGCGGAAACAACGGTTGACGCTGTTTTGACGATCAGTCCGGCTAAGCCATAATTTCCGGCAATCCAGGTCAGCACAAAGAGAGCGGAGCTGCCGACATTGATCCATTTGAGAACGTCGTTCACAACCTTTTTCGCGTCGTTCCACTTATCCATGTCTGTCTTTTGGCCGACCAGCTGCTGCGCGGCGTTAAGACGGATAGCGTCAGAGGTGAACGCGACCTTTTTGTCAGCCATCTCGGGATTGGTATTGATCCATACGGAAAAAGAATTTTCGCCCATCTTTTCCTTGAGCTTCGCCTTAGCGCGGTTGAGGATCTTTTCAGCCTCGGGATTCGCCTTGTTCTCGCCGAGACAGCCGATCAGCGGCAGCAATCCTACTAAGCCGATCATTCTTCTCTGCGCGGACGTCATCTGCTCCATCACGGGATAGAGCCTTCGTAGGTCTACCTGATCGCTTGTCTTTTTGCCGATATCAACAAGGAATTCGCCGAGCGGTCTGCCCTGGTAAGCTTCATATTCATTGAGGAAATTATAAGCGTTGACATACGTCATGGCACGATCCTCTTCGGTCGGCTCATCGGAGCCCTCCACCGCCTCGTCCATATCGAGCTTCTCCGCGTTGTCGACATACTCGCCTTCATCATAGGCAGACTGAGCGTTTTCAAAATCAGTCGCGAACTTCTGGAGCTGCTTGAAAAACGCATTGGCGTCGTCGCCGTACTCCTTATCGTAGCTCGAAAGCTCATCCTGAGAGGTCTTTTTACTTTCGAGTACCTTCCAAAGGGCGCTGTCGCTGACCTTGTCAGCCCATGAGATATCTTTTTCCTTGCCTGTTTTTTGGTCTTTGCCCTTCTCGAGCGGCGTCAGACCGGAGGCAAGGTAATTAGCGATAGCGGTTACGGCGCCGGAGCTGGCGCGGGTAATGATCTTGGTAAAGAAGTTATCGTCCGCCTTGTCCTGCACGATGTAATCGCCCAGCCCGATATTATTCTCCTCGGGGATGCTGAACAGGTTGAGTCCTTTATAGGCTTCCTGTGCCTTAGGGCTGCCGTCCTCGTAATTGACCATGAATTCGTTAGCGGCGTCGTACAGGGCTTCTCCCGCGCCCGCGTTATCCTTCTCGAGCTTCTCGTTCGCTTCGGCGTAGTTCTTGATCTGATAACCGCCGTTCATGTGGAGCAGCTTGATATCATAGATCGCCTCGTCCTTGTTCTCGGTGAGCTTGTAGCCCATTACGACCGCGTCCTTGCCCGTGCCGGCATTGAGGTCCTTTTTCGCGCAGGTGTAGCCGTCGCTCTCGCAGAGCTTGATTGCCTCGGCCTCGGTCTTAGCCTGAAAGGCTTTGACCTCGGAGATATAATACACCTTTTCTGTCGCGTATGCTTTTCCGAGCATTTGGACTGGGTATTCTAACGCAAAACATACGACCAGGATAATGGCGATCGTTTTGAGAGTAAAGAAAATGGTATTGCGCAGGTTACGCTCCTTTGTTCTGATCATTTTCTTCACCGCCTTCCTTCGCTTTGTTCTTTTTCTTCTGTCGGACGATCAGCGCGATCGCTCCGATGATACCGGCGGCGCCGATGATCGACACCGCGTAGAATCCGTTGTTGAAAACGGAGCCGCTTGTTATCATTTGCGCGTTTACCGTTCTCGATTCACCGGTGGTGAGCTTGCCCATATCCGCCTTAAAATACTGCTGTTGATAGGAGCTGACCCATTCTGAGACCTGCACGCTGCTGCTGCCTGTCGTGCCAAAGTGGATCTCTGAGCCCTTATACAGTCCGGCGTCGATGATGCGCGCCTTTCCGAGCGTCTGATCCTGCAGCGCGAGATTGGCTGCACCGTCATTCTTGTTGCTGGAATTGTCCATGATCCTTGTCAGACCCATGACCGTGATATTATATCGGCCGTCAACATAAACGCCGCCGCCTTCTTCGCCTGCTTTGTTGCTGACGATCTCACAGCTCGAAAGCGCCGTGTTGTCATCGTTGATAAAGATCGCGCCGCCCTGCTGGTTGGCGGAATTACTGCGGAACACGCATTTGTGGAACAGCATCGCCTGATTGTGATCGGGGTTGTCGTTGATAAAGACCGCGCCGCCGTCCTGATCCGCGTGATTCGCCGCAAAGATACAGTTGTGGGCTTTGATGACCGTCGCCTGATATTTTGCCAGATCGTGCGCCGTGTAGATCGCTCCGCCCTTTTCTCGCGCATAGTTGCCGGAAAAGACTACGTTATCCAGATTGATGACGCCGCGGTTCGAATAGATCGCGCCGCCGTCATCCTCGCTGTAGCAGTCGTCAATCTTCGCGTTTGAGACGCTGACGGTACCCTTGACCATATAGATGGCGCCGCCGCAGCAGTTGTCATTGCTCTCCATGGTTTTGCAGCCGTAGATCCTGCCGCCGGTCATGGTGAATTTGGTATCCATGGAGGAACCGTCCAGATAGACGCCGCCGCCGTCCTCGTCGGTTCTGCAATCGTAGATGGTGCCGCCCTGCAGGCGGAATTCGCCCTTCTCTTCGATATGTATGCCGCCGCCGGTGTTGGAGCTTGCGCCGCCGGTGATGACGCCGCCCCTGACGCCTTTATAGCCGACGCCCTTGGGGTTGCTGTCACGCACGGTAAAGACGGCGTTCTCTTCTACCCTAAATACGTAGCCGTTCCTCTTCATTTCATGATTTCTGTTGCGGTGAACATAATGACCGTTGAGGTCAAGCGTGATATGCATGGAAGCGCCCACCGTCAGCTCTGTGTCCTCGATCCAATCGGAGCCGAGCGTGATGACGACCTCCTTCGCGTGGTCCGCGGTTTGGATCGCCTTTGACCACGCCTCCGCCGGCGAGCCGCATTCGGTGACAGTCGGCTCTCCCTCTCTCGGGATCTCCTCCAACACCGCTCCCGAGGTGACCGCCTTCGCGTCGATCGCTCCGGCGCTCGTCACGCCGACGGATGTCAGGAGCAGGCACGACGCGAACAATATGGTGATGATCTTTTTAAGCTTCATCTGCTGTCTGCTCCTTTCCTTCTTTCTTTTTCTTTTTAGCGTATATGACGGCCGCCGCTATTGACAGAAGCAATATGCCCAAGCCGACATAGATCAAGGCTGTTCCGTCGGAGAAGATTGAGGAGGTAGTCGCCGCGGAGTTATCAGGCTTCCAGATCGCGTACAGGATGACCGTATCGCCCTTTTTGCTTGTCAGGTTGACCACGCTCGCGTCCTTTGCATACATCTTGCCCATACCGTCCTGCTGTGTGTTCCAGCCGACAAAGGTGTAGTTCTTGCGTATAAGCTTAGTATTCGGCAATTGGAACTCTTGGTCGTAGTGGAGCGTTTTAGAGGTTACGGTTCCTTTTACGTCATAGCTCTTTTGTACCTTGCCGGTTTTCTCGATCACCTTATTGCTGCCGTTCTTGTCAAATTTCAGAAAATAGTTGTTTGGCAGAAGCATCGCGGTAAGGGTAACGGAATCGTTGATAAAGGTAAAGTCGTATTTGTTGGTATACTTGTCTTTATTCGCTTCATCATCGGATACATCTTTGATGATTCCGTGACCGTTCATATCAAAATCATCGATATAATAGCCGGCGGGAGCCTTTATATTCTCAAAGCTCACCGTTGTGTTCGCGTAGGATGACGTCTCATATACTTCTTCTCCGTCCACAATGACGGTCAGATGCAAAAGGAATACGAACTTGACGTTGATCGCCTTGGTGATGGTCGGATAGACGTTGCTGCCGGACTTGAAGGTCATCTTGTAGGTGCTGTGATGATTGCTCTTGTGATTGCTGGTCACCTTCCACTTGAAGCCGGAGTTGTCGACCGACTCGATGGTATCCTCACCGGGGAAGGAGACATTTTCCATGGTGATGTTTTCACCCTTTGCCGTCCATGTCATTCCGTACTGGTCGACCGCCGCAACGGTGATGACGCCGGTGGTGTCGATATTCTTAGGCATATCGACCTCAAACGCGTCGGGGTCGGGATAGGGATATTTGTCGCCGCCGATGTCGATCATCGTGTTCTTTCTTTCATCGCCGTAGACATTATGCACGATATGGCGCGAGGCTACATTGATGCCGTTGATATATATAGTCACGTCGGCCTCAAAACCGCGCCAAACGCCCCAGCTGCCGAAGGAGGTGACCACATCTACCGCCGTGGGGAAGAAATCAGAGCCGCAGTCGTATTCGTATGTATAGGACTCGTCGTCATCGTCGATCGATTTATGGAAATCGGGGGAGGTATTGATGTGCTGCTGACCGCCTGTTCCCCTGCCGCTTTTGCCGTAAATATAGAAATTGGCATAATCCCACAAGTCGGCGTCATTAGTCACGGTGATATCGATCCGGATCTTGTAGCTGCTGTTGTTGGCTGCCTGCATCGTCTTGATCAGGTTAACCTCTTTGACGCCCTCGTCGCGGTTGATCTTGAACTTGTTGTTATCGCAATAGAAGATATCCGCGGGAGCGCCCTCGTTGAATTCGCCGAAGCCGGAGGTTATGTCCCTGTTTTCGGCGTTGTCGGGGGGAGTGATGCCGATCGATGAGCCGCTCGGAAATCTGCCCTTGACCTGAATGGGAGCCATCTCTCTGAAGCAGATATTAGATGAGTTACCGTCAGCCGTGTTGTCGGTGATCCTTGTTTTACCGCCCGAGAGAATGAGGGAACCGGCATAGAAGTTGATCCCGGCGCCGCCGGTGACGGACATACAGTTGGTGATCTCGCTTGATTGTAAAGTCAGCGTATCATTGGAATCCATATAAATGCCGCCGCCGCTGTTCTCGGACGAGCAGCCGTTGATGGTGCAGCGCTCCAGGCTGAGCGTTCCGTGTGAATTCAGACAGCCGCCGTTGGTCTTACAGCTGTTATTGGACATATCCGCGTCAGTGAACTCTGCCGTTGTGCCGGAATTCGCCCACATACCGCCGCCGGCTTCATCGGCGATATTATTGTTCATCGTTGCTTTATTGACGGTGAGGTCGCCTCTGTAGAGATTGACGCCTGCGCCGACCTTGCCGACGTTGTCCGAGAGTGTGCAGTTGTTGAGCGCAGTGGTACAGCCGTTCGCGTCAATGTACATGCCGCCGCCCATGTTAGTCGCCTTGTTGGCGGAGACGGTACAATCCGTCAGCGTCATATTCTTGTGGTTGGTTACGCCGCCGCCGTTCACAGCGCCGCTGTTCTGGGTGATATCGGTCTTGGTGAGGATCGCCTCTCCGTTTGACCAGATACCCGCGCCGCCGCCGTTCTCGGTTATGGTATTGCTCTTTATCTTACAGTTTTTGAGCGTCAGCGTGCCGCTGTTGGCGATACCCGCGCCGTCGTGTGCCTGATTGCCGGTGATTTGACAATCGGTCAGCGTGGCGGTCGATTTTTCGTCTATATACAGCGCGCCGCCGTTTTTATGGGCAATATTGTTCTTGAACTTGCAGTTTGTCAGCTCGACCGTACTTTTCTCTACCCGGATGCCGCCGCCGTACAGTGCTCTGTTATCGGAGATGTTCATACCGCTCATGACCAGCTTGCTGTCATTGAGGACGCGGATCGCTCCGCCGAACTCGTTATGTCTGCCGCCGGATAACGTGGAGGTTCCCTCCTTACCGGTGCCTGTGATCGTAAGGGTAGAGCCGTCGGTTACCTTGATAATTGTGGGGCCGTCATTTTTTTGAGAAAGGGAATAGCCGTTGGTGTTGAGGACATGGGCTTTTCCGTCGTTGATGACCATCTCCTCTGTCAGCTCGATGTTGTCTGTCAGATCGGTCGTGCCGCTGTGTAACGCCAGCTTCAGCGCTTCCTGCGTATTGACCTCGTTCTCATCTTCGATCGTCTCAAGGTATATGATCGGGTAAATGTGGAATCTTCCTTTTTCAACCCCGGAATCTCTTTTCGCCACGATGGTCGGACGGTCGATGGTGAGTTTGTCTGTTTCTTTCTTATACATTTCGCCGTCGATATAGACGACAAAATACTCAGTATCCTTTCTTTGCGAAAAGGTATCGTAGTTGACTAACGTGGTTCCCTCATCTAAGAATTTGCCTTTAGTCGCGTTCCTGATATATACGCGTTTTGACTCGTCCTCTATCGTCTCAAGGTATACCACCGGGTGACGGGGTCTATCGGGATCGAAGGATTTTTTCTGCACCTTGACCATTCGGTCGATGGTGATCTCGTCCTCGCTCTCCTGATACAGCTCGTCGTCAATATAGACGGAGAAAGCTTTATAATCCTTCCTGTTGTATTCATTAATGTTGGTTAACGTTACGCCTTTTTCCAGTTTATCGCCTTTTATCAAGCTGAGAAAATACACACGTTCTCCTTTGGCGTAATCTTTTGCCGCGACGGTCGGGATGCCGATCGCCGTCGTTGCCATCACCAAAAAGAGTGCAAGCATCATCGACAGGGTCCGCACGGGGAATGAAATGTTTTTCTTCATTTTGTTCACTTCCTTTTCATAGGCTGCGCCGTATCTCAGGACGCCCTTCTCTCTCTTCTTTTCTTGGAGGAAAAGGTGATCAGCATCGTCAATCCGACGCCTGCTATCAGGCCTAAGATCGCTCCGAGCAACAGCGAGCCGCCGGAGAATACGGAGCCTGCTATCAGACCCTTGACGGGTGTTGTATCACGCTTAAAGAACACATAGGTGCCCTTGTTGGGGTCGTTGTAGGAGTAGCCGGATTTTTCATCGGTCAGGTTCTGCACCGCTTCATCGCCGAACATATGGATGCCGGTAGAGTAGCCCTCGGGCGCGCCGCCCTTGCCGAGCTTGAGCTTTAAGGAATCGGCGAGGATCGGCATGCCGTTCTCATACTTTACGCTGTAGAGCGCCAGCCACTGCTTGCCGACGTCGCCGTTGAGGTCGGCGCGGTCGAG